>JAGHCG010000186.1 GCA_021160565.1 bacterium
ATGAAGGATGTAATAAAAACAGAGTGGAAAGAGATACCCAAGGTTCCTGTTCAGACGAGCAATGTTTTTGATATGACTGCAATTATTCCTGGAACCAGACCAGTTCATATTGCTGAAGATATAGCTGTTCCAATTTCAAAATTGTCAATGGCTTTAATGGAGATAAAAAAAATTTCTAAAAAATATGGCATACCGACCCTTATTATTTCAGGAGATGTTGGGAGAGGAATATTACATCCTGCTTTGTTAATAGATGTTAGAAAAAAAGATAAATTTGAAGATGCAAAAAATTTAATGGAAGAGATTTATAATATTGCTTTGAGATTAGGAGGAACAGTTTCAGGGACGCACGGAATAGGGATTTCAAGAATTGCCTATCTCAAAAAAGAATATTCCAGAACTTATCTTGAGACATTTCAAAAAATTAAGAAAACATTAGATCCAAATAATATTTTAAATCCAGATAAAATTTTCTCGCAGGTAAAAATTGACCCTTTTGATGAATTATTGTTTAAAGAATGGTGGAATAAATCCGATTTAAGTTATCTGAATGAGTACAAAGAGAAACTTATTTCATGTGATTTCTGTGCATTCTGTAATATAGTTTGCCCTACATTTTTAAAAACAAAATCCCATATTTTCTCTCCAAGAGGGAGATTAATTTTAGCAAGAGGATTAATTACAGGGGAAATAAGAGTTACTCCAAAATTAAAAGAAAGTTTTTCATCCTGTATTCTTTGTAAAAAATGTGAGGAAAAGTGTCCTAAAAATATCCCCATTTGTGAAATTATTGAAAAGGTCAAAGAAAATATAGGAGTATAAAAATGAATAATTATGAGCAAAAAGTTATGAACCTTTTAACTTTTGATAAGGAAAAAATTGATATAATTACAGAAGTTAGAAACTATACACTTGAAGGAAATACCCTTGCGATTTCTGCAGGAAGTAGTAAAAAAAGAAGGGTGAATATTAAAGTAAAATTTATTGCTCCGTCCATTTTAAGATTTCAAATGGCGGTTGAGAAAAAAATTCCTGTTCATAATACCTATATGCTTGCAGAAAGTAATTTTCCTGAGATGTCTGTTGAAATGAAAGATAAAGACAAATCAATTTTATTAAAAACAAAAAAATTTCAAGTAATAATAAACTCCAACCCCTGGTTTTTTTCTATTCTGAACAGACAAAATATACCTATTTTACAGGAGGAACATAATACCAGAAGATGGTATCCAGATGGAGATTTTCTTGTTCCTCCATTAAGTATTCAGCGGGAAGGAGAGGAATTTAAGTTCTTTCAATCATTTAGTATATCTCCTGGAGAACAATTCTGGGGAATGGGAGAGCATTTTGGTTCAATAAATCTTTTTGGGCAAGAAATTTTTTCTTTCTTAAAAGCAGAAGGTTTTGGTTCTGAAAAGTATTGTCTCAAACCTATTAATTTTTTCCTCAGTAGTAAAGGATATGGAATATTTATAAATACATACCGTCCAGTTGCGATTGATTTTGGAAAAAGATATTCTTCAGTTCTCACTTTTGCAGTAGAAGATACTCTCTTAGATATTTTTATTTTTATTGCACCAACATTAAAAGAAATAATTGAACTTTATACCCGAATAACAGGAAAACCCCAGTTACCTCCTAAATGGAGTTTTGGAATTTGGATGTCCCGTGACTCATATAGAACTTCCAAGGAGGTTCTTGAGATAGCAAAAGAATTAAGGAAGAAAAAACTACCCTGTGATGTTATTCATATTGATCCCGGATGGATGTTAACTGATGATAGAATACCTTATTATGGGAGAAATGAATATGGATGTTACTGGGATTGTAATTTAGAATGGAATTCTCACTTTCCAGAACCCGAAAAAATGCTTTCTTCTCTTAAAGAAAAACGCTTCAAAGTATCTCTCTGGGAAATTCCAAGATTTAAGATTAACTCTGTAATTTATAAAGAAGCAGAGAAGAAAGGTTATCTGGTTAGAAAGAAAGATGGTAGCATTTACAATACATTTTTTGGGGCATATTTTGATTTTACAAATAAAGAAGCAGTTAAATGGTTTAAAAAAATTCATAAAAAATTATTATCCCAGGGAGTAGCATGTTTCAAGGCTGACTCAGGAGTAGGAGGTCCAGAAGATGGAATTTACAGAAATATGGGTGCTTTGGATGCAAAACAAATCTATTCTTTTCTATATAATAAAGCACTCTTTGAAGTGGTAAAAGAGGTTTATGGAGAAGGTTTTGTCTGGGCTTCTACTGGATTTTCCGGAAGTCAAAGATACCCTATATTATGGGGAGGCGATCCGAGAGGGCTTTATTGTGATATGGCTTCTTCTTTGCGCTCAGCACTTTCTTTAGGATTATCAGGTATTCCTTTCTGGTCTATGGACATTGGAGGCTGGTGGTTTCCTCTAACCGAAAATCTTTATATAAGAATGATGCAACTGGGAATGTTCTGTTCTCATGTAAGATTTCATGGAAATACTCCTCGTGAACCCTGGCATTTTGGAGAAAAAGCAGTTGCTCTTTACCGAAAATATGCAAAATTAAGGTATCGTTTAATTCCATATATTTATTCTCAGTCATATCTTGCTACAAAAACTGGCCTTCCAATTATGCGTGCCCTTGTTTTAGAGTTTCCAGAAGACCCTGCAACTTATTGCATAGATGATGAATTTCTGTTTGGAGATAGTATCTTGGTGGCTCCTATTCTTTCCAATTTGAACACACGGTTTATTTATCTGCCAGAGGGAATATGGTATGATTTCTGGAGTAAAAAAGTTTACAGTGGACCCTCTGTAATAAAATATTATGCCCCGATTTCAACCCTGCCACTTTTTACAAGAGGTGACAGAATTATCCCTATGGGACCTTCAACAAATTATATAGATGAAAAACCTCTTGACCCTTTATATCTTGATATTTACATAGGAAAAAAGAAAAACCCTACAGGGTTTTTATATCATGAAGGAAAGGAATATAGGTTTACTTCAACTTATACATCTGGAAAATTCAAAATTAATCTGTGCAAGAACAATCAAAATTACGAGATAAAAATTTATGGTTTATTACCTCCTAAGAAAGTTTACAAAGTAGAAGGTAAAAAGCAGACTGAGATAAGAAAAGTTCCCAATTACTGTGATTTATTGAAGGGAAAGGAAGGATATTTGGTTAGGAAAGATTATATAATGATAAAAGCAGGAAAGTTTATTTCACCTGCATCTATCATCCTTAAAGGAAGATATTGAAGTTTGTAGTATTGAGTTATAAAAACTGGAGAAGTAATTACACTGGTTTAAGAGGAGGTGAAAAAGAAGATGGGATGGAGAGAAAGAAGGTTGAATAAAAATATAAGGGAAAAGGGGGTGATAAAAATGAAAAGGGATGGTTTTACTTTAATTGAGTTGCTGGTAGTAGTTGCCATCATAGCAATTCTGGCAGCGATGCTTCTACCAGCATTAAGTAGAGCAAGAGAAAATGCAAGAAGGGCTGTCTGTATGAATAATTTAAAACAAATAGGGCTTGCTATAAATATGTACACTCAGGACTGGAATGGGAACGTGCCTGTTCCTGATGTTGGGCTTATCTGGACTTGGGGGTTTCATGATGAACTGGATCGACTTTCTTATGGAACAACTGTTCAGGGATTGGGAAAATTGTGGCAGGGTCATTATATTAAAGATTTAAATGTTTTTTTCTGTCCTTCAATCACTCATTCAACACATTCCCCTCCGTTAAAAATATCATCAGTTAAAAACAGATGGCCAGACCCTGATTCTCAACCAACAAATACTACCTATATTACCTATGTTTATAACCACGTGGCTTTATGGAAAGGAAAAACAGGTGCACAGTTTTCCTGGTCTTCTCAGATGGATAGAATTATAAAAACAGGACAGACCATAAATCCAGAAGTAAAAGTGGCTGTTGCTGATGGAGAAGCAAGACAGGCATCTGCTTCCTGGAAATATTTCTATCTTCATAATGCTGAAGGATACAATGTTTTAACCTGGGGTGGTTCAGTTCACTGGATTTCAGGACAGTATCCGCCACAGGCAAATTGTAATAATTCTAACTGGAATCCTCTGTTTTCATATTTCTGGAGATGGGCTGGAAGGCAATTACCATAAATGGAATTAAGAAAAATAACAGAAAGATTATTTTTGGTGAGGTGTAAAGAAAATAAACTGCCGGAATGTAATATATATGCTGTTTTATACTCAAAAGGGAGTTTTCTGATTGATTGTGGGAATGGATTTTCGGCAAAAGAAATGATAGAGAAATTTAGAGAAATGAAACACCCGATAACCCATATTTTTCTGACACATTGCCATTTTGACCATTCTCTCGGTGCTGGAATATTTAAGAGGG
>JAGHCG010000162.1 GCA_021160565.1 bacterium
CGTTTTACAGGGAAAGAATAAGAGAAAAAAAGGAGAAAATAGGAGAATGTGTTGGGATAGATTTTTAATGTCTCAACGTATCTTTATTTTGTATAGATTTTTACTTGACACAACAGGTACAACGCTATTCCTCACACCTTTTTTCAATGTTTCGATAACAGAGGGATCATCTATTTGAAAAGCAGTATCTCTTATCTGTAAAAGAATATCCTGAAAACTTTTACTTTTTATATCTTCAATTTCTTTTTTTACAATTTCTGGATTTTCAATATGTCTGTTTTCGGGAAGGTAAAAAATTGTGTTTTCCATTTTTTCCTGTTTAGTATATCATAGAAGAGGCTTAAAACAAGGGAGAAAAAAATGAGTGGAAAAGAAAGAGTAATTACCACATTGAATTTTAAAGAACCTGATTATGTTCCTGTGTCAGACCAGTTAATTGTTTCAAAAGTTGCAAGTGAAATTCTTGGAAGATATGCATATACAGGTGGAGGAGAGTTTGCAAAAGACGTAATTGAACTCCTCTATAAAGGAGAAAGGGATTTTCTTGTTGAAAGATATGTGGAAGATATGGTTGAATTACACACAAAACTTGGACTTGATTTTATAAGAGTAGCAACAGTACCTTCAAAAGATTACAAAGAAACACTTCCTGAAAAAATAGGAGAAAATTTATACAGATTTGAAAATAGGGAAACAGGAAATTACTCAATAATGAAATTCTCTCCTTCTTCAGGTGAATTTTTCACTGTTGAAACTTCGTTTGATAAAGAGGGAATGGATGCACTTGAAAGGGAGATAAAGTACCGGGAGAAAAAACTTGGAGAGGAAATAAAGTTTGAAGACCAGAGTATTTTTGAAGGATGGGATAAAATTGTTGAAAGAGTTGGAGATGAAATAGCAATAGCATTCTCCACAGGAATAGGAATTCCAATGAAGGCAGTATATCTTGAAGCAACAATTACACATCCTGAGTGGATAGAAATATACCTTGAAAGTGAAACAAAGCAGGCAATAGCAAATATAGAAGAAGGAGCGAAACATGGAGCAGATTTTATTCTTGGTGGAAGTGACCTTGCAACTTCCACAGGACCAATTTACAATCCAGAAATATTCAGGAAATATCTTGCTCCCAGATATAAAAGAATTCTGGAAGTTGCTCATAAGCATGGTCTTCCTTATATATTCAGAAGTGATGGAAATACAAGACCTTTATGGAAAATTCTGTTTGAAGAAGTTGGGTTTGATGGATATGGGGAAATAGATGCATCTGCTGGAATAGATTTGGGAGAATTGAGAGAAAAATATGGAAACAAAATAGTTCTGGTTGGAAATGTTGATTGTGCAAAAACACTTGTTTACGGAACAAAAGAAGAAATTGAGAAAGAAGTGAAAGATTGTATAAGAAAAGCAGCAAAAGGTGGAAGGTATATTTTAACTTCCTCAAATTCCATTCATTATAATGTACCTGCAAAGAATTTCTTGTATATGGTAGAAGCAGCCAGAAAATTTGGCAAATACCCCATTTCTTTCTAACCTACGCGGTTAGAAAAGGTTGTGGCAAATTCCAGTAATTTTTCTATTTTGGGCAGGTCTTCCGTTCTATCAAGAGAAAAACTTATTACATATGGATTGAATTTTGAGAGATTTTCATAGAGAGAGATTAATCGGTCAGAAGATAAAGAATGGATTTGCCACTGTGTAATTCTAAGTTGAAATTTACAGGGACAATACTTCTGAAGGTCTTCAGGCTTCAAATACTGGTCAACTCCAGGGTCAAAATATTTAATTTTCAATCTCTCAAGAAAAGGAAGGTGTTCAACTCTTAAAAGTTCACTGTGTAAAGACCTTTCTTTTGAAGACAATCCTTTATATATTCTTTCCCAGTAAGGAAAAACAAATTTTTCAAAAATCTCTGGATTGAACATACCTGCAAAATCATCCGGAAACCCATTAGCAATTAGTGGTTGATTGAAATATTTTTTTATCTGACGGGCATAATTTAAAGAACTTTTTACACAAAATTCGAGAAGTTTATGGGCTTTATCAGGATTTTCAAAAGGAAGAATTAAAAATTCCTCTCCAAGAAGCAACATAGCAGTTGTCACTGGACCTTCCATAAGATGACCAATAAAATCAGGAGCAGAAGGGAACTTTTCCTTTATATATTTCAATGCTTCAAGTTTTTTCTTTATAATAGGTGCTGAAAGATAATCTTCTGGTTCTTTCAGTTTCTCAATTTCCTCGGGAGAAGAAATTAAAGGATAGGGTTTTGGTTCTGAATTTTCAGGAAATTCAACATTTGCTCCCAGTGCTGAAATATGTGTGTATGTAAAACCTGCAAGTCTTGGAGGAGGAGACTTAATTTTCAATCTCTCAGCATATTCTTTTAATTTTTCGTATGCCTCAACAACTGCTTTTCCGTTGAAATGTAATTCTCTGAGAGGAATTCCACTAATTTCAGAAATAAATCTATCTGTAAATCCAAAAGAAAATCTCTGTCCCATATTTTTATTTTAAAACAAAATTTCTTCTGTTTACAAAAGCAGTGAGAAATTAAGAAAAATTGTAAAAAAATCAGAGAGAGGCTATACTTTCCCTATATCCCTTTATTCTAACCTGCGCGGTTAGAAAAGGAAAGGAAGATGAATTCAAAAGAAAGAGTTTCAAAAACTTTGAAGTTCATTGAACCAGATAGAGTTCCTGCTGGAGAGTGGGGAATTGACCATCATATAACAGAAAAAGTAATTGGAAGAAAAACATACTGGAGAAATAGAAAAGAACAGACGCTTGCTTTATGGGATGGAAGAAGAGATGAAGTTGTTGATAGCTGGAAAGAGGACCTTGTGGAACTTATTTTAAAACTTGACCATGACCTTGTTCCTGTTTGTTTCTGTCCTTCAAAAAATATTGAGAAAGCAAAAATAAGAAAAATTGATGATGAAACCTGGGAAGATGAGAATGGAAATGTTTACAGATATACTCCTGGAAATGACGCAATTATGTGTATTAAGAGAAGTAAGAGGGAAAAAATTGAAATTGAAGATTATGAAGATGTTATAAAATTTTTTGAAGAGGAATACATCCCTTCCACACCTTTTGAGATAGTTGAAAAACAGGGAGAAAATTATAGATTTTCACTTAAAGATGAAAGCATTCTTGAATTTGCAAAATATGTGATTGAAAAACTTGGAAGAGAAAAGTTTATCTTTTTTCGTGGTCTTTCTGAATGGATTGTTCCCTGGGCAACTGATACAGAGGATTTTTTCATACAGATTGCTTTAAAACCTGACCTTGTGAGAAAATTTTTTAATTTATTTACTCAACTTCAGATATTTATTGCAGAAATATTTATAAATCTGGGAGTTGATGCAATTATGCCTTCTGCTGATTTCTGTGATTCTACCGGTCCAATGGTTTCTCCTGAAAGCATAAGAAACATTTTTCTTCCCGGGATGAAGAAATTATCTGAATTTGTAAAGTCAAAGAACTGTTTTGTTATGTCTCATAATTGTGGGAATAACTGGAAAATAATGGATATTTTGATTGAAGCAGGTTATCAGTGTTATCAATCAATTCAGGCAAAAACAGGTTCCATGGATATAAAATTGCTTAAAGAAAAGTATGGAGAGAAAATAAGTTTATGGGGTGGAATAAATATTGAAACTCTTATTGATGGAGATGAAAAAGAAGTTGAGGAAGAGGTGAAGTATGCTTTAAAATATGGAGCAGTTGGAGGTGGGTTTATCCTTGGAACGAGCAATTCAGTAGCCTATGGAACAAAATATGAAAATTATATGAAAGCACTTGAAACACTGAAGAAGTACGGGAATTATCCAATAACCATTTGAAAATTTTAAAGTATAAGAAGAGGTTTGAGATTCCCTGAAAGCCTTGTGTATCAATGGATTTGGGTATCTCTTGACAGATGGGGGGGGGTAAAAAGACCTTTCATTAAAGCAGAAAAATAAATGCAGTAAAGACAC
>JAGHCG010000257.1 GCA_021160565.1 bacterium
CTTCCACTGTTTTACCTGAAATTTTAAAAATTATAGGATATATCCTGGGTGATGGGAGTATTTCTTTTCTGAAAGATGGAAAGGGCTTTCTAACATCATTCTTTGGTAAAAAGGAAGACCTGGAGGAAATAAAAAAAGACCTGGAAAAAATAGGATTTTCCTCTGTTATTTCTGAAAGGAAGAGGAAACATAAAATAAAAACAGAACATTCAGAGTATGAATTTAAAACAACAACATATACCTGTCAGACATCTTCAAGGTCTTTGGCTTTATTTTTAATCTCCTTGGGTGTCCCCTACGGGAAGAAAATATCTTCGGACTTTTGTATTCCTGAATGGATACTCAGACTTCCCCTCTGGTGTAAAAGGTTATTTCTTGCTTCTTACTTTGGTGCAGAGATGAACTCTCCGAAATTCTTAACAGGTCATAAGTACAACATTTACTGTCCTACTGTATCAATGAATAAAGAAATTCAGTATAAAGAAAGTGAAATAAAATTCTTCAATCAAATCTCTCAAATTCTTGAAGAATTTGGTGTGAAAACCAAGAAAATCAGTATAAGAAGAATTAAAAATAACCCTGACAAAGTCCAAATAAGATTAATTCTTTCTTCAAAATTGGAAGACCTTTTAAACCTTTATGAGAGAATAAACTTTGAATACAATAAAGAAAAAGCATTTCTGGGTAATGTTTTTGCTTTCTATTTGAGGAAAAAGCAAAAAGTAATAAATGAAAGAAAAGAAGCAGAAAAAGTAGCAGTATCTCTGAGAGAAAAAGGATATGGTATAAATTCTATATTTTCAAAAATAAATTCTGAATGGGTGAATAGAAGATTTATTGAAAGGTCAATTTATGAAGGCAGAAAAGCAGAACCAAGGATTTCTTTCCGATTTGAGGATATTTCACGGTTGGTAAAAGAAGCAAGAGAAAAATTTGGAAATTCTGGTTATGTAATTGATAAAATTATTGAGATAAGGAAAGTTCCATATAAGGGATATGTTTATGATTTCACAGTAAACCATCCATTCCATAACTTCACCGCTAATAATTTTCTTGTATCAAATTGTGGAGTTCGGCTTATTAGAAGTAATCTTGAAAGAAAAGACATAGAGAATAAACTTGAAGAATTGATAAACGGGCTTTTTATAAACATACCATCAGGAGTTGGTTCAACTGGAAAACTTAAATTAAACAGAAAAGAAATTGAAAAAGTAGTGGTAGAAGGAGCAAAATGGGCAGTTAAACAGGGATTTGGTAAAGAAGAAGACCTTGAAAATATTGAAGAGTACGGAAATATAAAGGGAGCAGACCCATCCACCATAAGCAACAGAGCGTACGAAAGAGGTCTTGAACAACTTGGAACACTTGGTTCAGGAAACCATTTTCTTGAAATTCAGCAAGTTGTGGAAGTATATGATGAAAAAATAGCAGAACTTTTCGGAATTTTCCCAGGACAAATAACAATTATGGTTCACACAGGTAGTCGTGGTTTTGGATATCAGATTTGTGATGATTACCTTGATAAATTTGGAAAGGTTGTTATGAAGTATGGAATTAAACTCCCTGATAGACAACTTGCCTGTGCTCCTGCAAATTCACCTGAAGGGAAAAGTTATTTTAAAGCAATGATAGGTGCAGCCAACTATGCCTTTGCAAATAGACAGATAATAAGCCACTGGGTAAGAGAAACTTTTTCAAAAATTCTTGGTGTCCCTTATGAAAAACTCGGTCTTTCCATAGTTTATGATGTTGCTCACAATATCTGTAAACTTGAAACACATACAGTTAATGGAAGAGAAAAGAAACTATATGTTCACAGAAAAGGAGCAACAAGAGCATTTCCTGCAGGTCACCCTTCCCTTCCAGAAAAATATAGAAGTGTCGGGCAGCCTGTAATTATTCCCGGAACAATGGGAACCGCCTCTTATATTCTTGTTGGAACAGAAAAAGCAATGGAAGAAACATGGGGAAGTACATGTCATGGTGCTGGAAGAATGATGTCAAGACACCAGGCAATAAGAGAAAGTAAAGGGCGTTCCATAGCAGATGAACTTTACCAGAAAGGAATACTGGCAAAAGCAAAAAGTAAAAAAGGACTTGCTGAAGAAATGCCAGAAGCATACAAAGATGTTGATGAAGTTATAAAGGTGGTGGAGGGCGCAGGAATTTCAAAAAAAATTGCAAAGATGATACCACTGGCAGTTATTAAAGGTTAAAATGAAATACACTGAAATAAATGGAATAAAAGTTTCAAAAATATGTCTTGGAACATGGAATATAACAGGTGATTCCACCTGGGGCTATCAGGATGAAAAGGATTCAATAGAAACAATAAAAGTTGCCCTTGACTGTGGAATAAACTTTTTTGATACTGCTGAGGCGTATGGAGATGGATATTCAGAAGAATTACTTGGTAAACTCCTTTCTCCTCTCAAAGATAAAGTTGTTATAGCCAGCAAAACTGTAAAAGCAAAATATAAAGAAGTAATTTGTGCGTGTGAAAATAGTCTGAAGAGACTTAAAAGAGAATGGATTGATATATATTATATTCACTGGCCAAACAGAGAAATTCCATTTGAGGAAACAGTTAGAGCAATGGAAAAACTGGAAAAAGAGGGAAAAATAAAAATGATGGCTGTTTCGAATTTTGGAGTGAAAGACCTCTCTGAAATTTTGAAATTATATCCTGTTAAATTAAACCAACTTGCTTACAGTTTACTTTTCAGAGCAATAGAATATGAAATCCTCCCTTTTTGTATTGAAAATAAAATTTCAATTGCCTGCTACAGCCCTCTTATGGAAGGACTTCTCACCGGGAAATTTAAATCTCCTGAAGAAGTTCCTGATGGAAGAGCAAGAACAAGACATTTTTCAAAAAACAGACCATTATCAAAACATCAGGAAGAAGGAGCAGAACAAGAAACATTCAAAACAATTGAAGAAATAAGAAAAATATCTGAAGAAACAGGAATTCCAATGGTTCAGATTTCTTTATCCTATCTTTTACATAAAAAGGGAGTGGAAGTTGTAGTTGTGGGAGCAAGGAAGAAAAAACAGGTGGAAGAAAATGCAAAATCATCTGAAATAACACTCTCTCCTGATATTATAGAAACACTTGATAGAATAACTGAAAATTTGAAAAATAAACTTGGGAAAAATCCTGATATGTGGTTAACAAATTCAAGAATAAGATAAGAATGAAACTCATTGAACTACAAAATCTTGTAATTCTTGGATTTTTAAATGAAGAACCTCTCCATGGATACCAGATAAGGAAAAAAATAAGAGAAAGTTTTGGATTTTATACTGGTTTTACTCCTCAATCAATTTATTATTCTTTAAAAAAACTGGAAAAGAATAACTTTCTGAAAAAAAG
>JAGHCG010000195.1 GCA_021160565.1 bacterium
AAGAAGAAGTTTATTTCCCTCAATAATCCCACCTGAAATATTTATATTTTTTTCACTCACTCTTAAAATATTCCCCACAATAATTTTTTCTTTTGTTTTTCCTGAAATACTTAAGTATCCATTACCATTTTCATCAACAGCAACCGGTCTGAATTTTTTAATTTCTGGAAAATACACATAAGCAGGAATACCCGGATTTAAATTTTTTATGACAAGAGGAATTGAAATATATGTATTTGCTTTAATTTCTCCTTCCCATATTCCCTTTTCTGCAATAACTTCAACAGGATATCCTTTCTTTTTCAATTTTCCTGTAATATTTTTTATTTCCAGTTCAGATTTATCTGTGAAAAATGTTTTGTAAATATTTTCTATCACTTTATTCCCCGGAATTCCATTGAAAGGTTCACCAATAAGTAGGAATTTCGCTTTAAATTCTTCTCCTTTTTTTATTTTTCTTCTCGTGTTTGGAAGTCCTATAAATGCTCTCCATAAATCAGATAATCCATAAAGGTAAAGATTTTCTGTAAGAGAAAAGATTGTGGTTGAACCAGTTGGTCCTTCACCTGCCCTTACATAACTTCCCGGACCAAATGGCACCATAAACTCTTCTGTTGATGGTCTTCCAGTATTTCTGATGCCTGCATAAAACTTACCATCAGAAGTTCTGATTTGCCAGGTTGTTGCTTTCCTTGTGTCAAGAAGAGCAAGATTGAAAAGAAGTTTCCCATATTTTGGTGGAGTATAATCTTTTTTAAACTTTATCTTACACTCAATCAAAAATGCTGGAAGGTCTGTTTCAGGTCTTGGAATGAAATAATATTCCTTAAATTCACCATCTATAAGTTTTGTTGGAACGACAGGTAAAATTGAATGCCATACATTGGAAGGAATTGAATTTTCAGGGAAACCAGTATTTAAAATAGATTTTCCAATAGCAATATCCATACTGTTTAAAATTCTGAAAGGATTACTTCTCAATGGCCTTTCTTTTCCATAAAAAGCATTACCTGGCAGGAAAAAGACAACTGCACTTCCAGAAGGTCCACCATCAAAACCAACAACTGTTAATCTGTGTAAAGGGTCCTGGGTTAGAGGAGCCCAGGGAGTGATTTCACCTGACCATGGTCCTTTATTTGGTGTAATTCCAGAATTTAAACTTCTTGGAAAACATATTCCAGTATTTCTCCTCTGCATTGAATAAAATAACTGATTATTTCTGTCAGAACACATGAATTCTTCTGCTATGTGGTTTCTATCAAAAACCTCAGCACTTATTGCTTTTTTACCTTCTAAATCCTCTGCAATCAAAATCAGATTTTTCTGTCGTGTATGAAAAAGAGGGATTTCTGTTTTAAATATTTTTTTACCATCTACAATATACCTTCTGAAAATTTCCTCTCCATCATATATTTTTATTTCTTTCAATCCTTTTTCACTTTTAACTTCAACTTTAACCATGTAATACCATCTTGATATATCAAAATGATTTCCTACATTTTCAAAATCTCTTGGTCCTTTCCACATCCAGTAATTTATTTCTGGACCTGAACTGATATATGTTGAAGGATTTTCAAACATATGCCCTCTTGAAAAATAACTGACTGGATTTTCTGAAAGATAGAAGAGCCAGTTTTTATTTTTTATTATTTTATCAATGGATTTTAGGGTGGTTATAAAATGGACTGAGAGAGGAACAAGATTTTCTCCTCTATCCTGCAATCTTAAATATCCATCAGTTATATTATCAACAACCTTCCCATCTCTTGTTGTAATTATCGCTATCGCATTATAATCCCTGTAATCGTCATATGGAATTTTATTTTCATTATGAAGAAGAGAAGCAGTAATAACAGAATGGTGCATTTGAGTCAAAACATAATGAAGGTATGCATCTCCTAACTGCTCAAGTGCTCCTGGTATTTCTCCTTTTTTTGGTGGTTTAATTCTTTTTCTTTTACTATCCCATATAGCAGGGTCAGGGAAAGTAATTTTTTCTCCAATGGCAAGGAAGTTGTTTTCCATTATATCTTTTAAATAAATCCCAGGTATTACAGCAAATTTCCCATCTGAAAGTTTTTCACATTCTTTTTTAAACTCATCAAGAGATTTCCTTCCTATTTCATCTGCTTTTCTTACACACACAACAAAATTAAGTCCATTTTCTTTTGCTTTTCTTATAAAAGAAGAGAGTGGAATTGAAACAGGAACTATGAATATTGCTCCCTTTCTCCATTTAAGTTCTGGATACCTGGCATTTTTCCAGTTAAATTCATTTAAAATTCTACATCTTTCGCTGAATATTGGTTTTTTCAGCTCATCAGGTGTTTTTGCAATTCTATTTCTTTTAATAGTGTTATAATTTTTAGTTGCCCATTTAGATAGTTTTTCAAGTAATTCAAGGCCACAACTTTTTTTATTATTAAATCCTTTATCAAGCATAACCCTTCCAAGAGCAGGAGCAAAAGCATCAGCAAAAAGATAAGGATAGTAAAAACCACTTACAATCATTTTCCCTTTTCCCTCTTTTTTCAACCCTATGAGAGGAAAAGAACCATTTCTTTCTTTTTCATTTTGTTGTTTATCAAAAAATGGAATTCTCACAAAAATTGGAGTTATTGTTGAAGTTGATTCAGTTGAAATAAGAACTTTCCATTGATTAGAAAATCGGAAAACAAAACTTCTTGGTCCGAGTTTATACATGTCTACTGGATACCACAATCCCTTTCCTTTTAAATTTATTAATGAGGTATTTATTTTTTGTGTATAAGCAAATTTTATATACCAGGGAGGAAGAATTCTTTCATGTGGAATATCTCTTATATTTACAAGTAAAGGAGTAGCACCAAAAATTTCAAGAAATTTCTTTGTTGTTTGATAATCCCTCATATCGGCAGAGAGATGCACATTTATCCATACACTTCCTCCTTCTTCAACATATTTTTTTAACATTCCGAATCTTTTTTTGACATTTTCAGGAATTGAATAATCAGGATTTGATTTCCCAAAGCCAAATACTATGAGAAAATCATATTGAGAAAGTTTTCTGTAATCAGTATTTTCCCAGAGTAATTTATTTATAACAAATCCTTTTTTCTCAAGATATGAAACAATCTGAGGGTCTATTACATATGCAAGGTCATGAGCAGAAGGGAAAAGAAACCCTATTGCCGGTAAACTTGTTGTTTCTTTTTCGGTTATTTTAGAAGTTTCCTTTGCTTTACCCGAAATTTCCACAGAAACATTATCAAGCAAGAAACTTCCTTCAACAACTTTCTGGATTTTTTCAGTTTTTTCTGGTACAAGATTGAATATTATTTCACTGGTATCATATTCAACTTCTAACTCAACTTCATATTTTTTCCATTTATCTGTGATTTCAACATTCTCAAAATCTTTCCCACCCCACATCCTAACAATATTGAGAATTGCTGGACCTTTTATGCTTTTTGCCGCAAAACTCACTTTCAAAATATTTCCAGCAGGAATTCCCTTTTTGAGTTTACATACTGCGCCAGTGTTGTGGGATGCTCCAGTTTCATTCTCTCCAAATTTGATTTTTACTCTAAGAGAATGTTTAGAATTCTTGTAAGTGTCTTTATCTTCAAGTGATAAAAATTCAGGAGATTTTTCAGAAATTAATTTTTTTCCTTTTCTCACAAGTTTCATTCCATACCATCCATCTATTCCCTTTTCAAAATTTCCGTTCACCACAAAATTCTCTCCAGCCAGCAATATCCCTATAAAACAGAAAAAAGGAAAAAACATTATTCTTTTCATTTTCCCCCTCTTACTGAAACTCCTTTCTTTATTCTAAAATCACATATTCTCCTGGTTTTAATGAGATTGTTTTTTTCTTCAAACTTCATTCCAAGGAGATTTATCACTTTTTTTATCACTGCACTTATTGTTTTATCAGTGGGATTATTTACAGAAATATGCCATCTGTCCGGGTTATCTTCAACATGTGTAACCTGAATAAATAATTTTTCAGCATTTTCCCCTTCTGCTATTACTGGATGACCTGCAACAAACTGAGTTATATCTGAATAATCCACATATACAGGTACATAAGCATTTCCGTATACGTCAATTCCAAGTTCCCTGAACCTATTTTTCCCTTCTCCATAATCACCTTTTACGTACCCCCTTTTAAGCCAGAGAATAGCAGTCCATCTGGGATTTAAATTTTTAATCATTACAGGAAGTGTGAGATTTAATTTTTTTGATGGTTTTGGTATAGAAATTTCAACTGCATAATTTTCAGGGAGAAATTCTACAATTCCAGGATTTTTTGCTCTCTTGCCTCGTATTATTTTCATCCCAGAGGGCTTCTTTACATAGTTTATAATTTTTTCTAAGTCATCCTTATTTTCCACTTCAACATCGACTGGAAAACCAAATCCAGCCATTTCAAAAATAATTTTTTCTCCCTTTTTAACTCTATCTGTTCCATATGTGTATAAGTAAAGAGCATTCCCACTACTTACAAGTTTTAAAGGAGTTCCTCTGTTTACAAATAAGTGAGAACTTGAAATTCCCTTTTTATAAAATCCAAACCAGTCTCCTTTTTTCAGAATAAA
>JAGHCG010000228.1 GCA_021160565.1 bacterium
AGTAAATTCTTTCCAAGAGATATGTTTTCTCTGTATTTTGCTTCTCTATATGCTCTCGTTCCAATTCCAATAATCATTCCATATATAAATCCTGCAAAATGTGCAGCAAAAGCAACTGAACTTACAGCAATTTGTTTTGCTACAAGAAGAGTGGAAATTCCCTGAGAGAGAAACCAGAAACTAAGCCAGATATATGCAAAAAGTTCAAATTCTCCAAATTTTATAAATATTAAAAACCAGAAGAAATATTTGAAAGTTATTCTGCTTTTTGGGAAAAGTACTGCATACGCTCCAAGAACTCCTGCTATTGCTCCTGATGCACCAATAAGTGGAATATTTTTAAACTGTGAAGGAACCATGGTTGAGTAAAGAAGGGTAGCAAACACTCCAGCAGAGAGGTAAAAAAGCAGAAAGTTCAAACTTCCCCATCTATCTTCAATATTGTCTCCAAAAAGCCATAAATACCACATGTTAAATCCGAGATGAAAAATTCCACCATGTAAAAACATTGAAGTAATTATGGTGAGAAAAGAAGGTCTGGCAGGAATAAACCCGAATTTAACCACAATTTCTCTATACTCAGGAGTATAAGCATTCAAGAAATAAACAAAGCAGTTTATAGTTATTATTGAAATAACAACAAAGGGAAGTTTTTTAATTCCATACTCATCCCGAACAGGAAAGAAGAAGAACATTTTTCTTTTTTCTATGGAGGATAGACCTCCACATTATAATTTAAATAAACCTTTAAAACCAAGAAATGCCAGACTCATAAGTCCTGCAGTAATAAAAGCAATTGGAACTCCTCTAAAATTTTCAGGAATTGGAGAAAATTCAATTTCTTCCCTTATTCCAGCAAAAAGAACTATAACGAGACAGTATCCGGATGAAATTCCAATTGAGAAAATAAGGTTTTGAATGAAGGAGAGTTTATAATCAATACCAAGAAATGCTGAAGCAAGAATTGCACAGTTGGTGGTTATTAGAGGTAAATAAATTCCAAATGCTTTATATAGTGCCGGTAATTTCTTCTTTATAATTATTTCTTCAAATTGAACAAAAGAAGCGATTGTGAGAATAAAAGCCACTGTTCTTAAATATTCAAGATGGAAAGGTAAAAGTAAGTGATAATAGACAATCCAGCTTATACTGCACGCCATAACAGTAACAAAAATTACAGCAATTCCCATCCCAAGAGATGCTTTTATCTGAGTTGATATTCCAAAAAATGAACAGAGTCCGAGAAATCTGATTAAAAGGATGTTATTCACAATAAAAGCAGAAAGAAATATCAATCCGAGGTTTGCTTCATTTAACATTTTCTTCTCCTGGTCATTCCCTGTTTTATTGCAATTAAAAATCCAATTACAAGAAAAGCTCCAGGTGGCATAATCATTATGAGAAAAGGAGTATAACCTGTTCCAAATACTGGGTTTCCAAAAATAGTTCCATTACCAAGTGCTTCTCTTATAATCGCTATTAATAAAATTGCAATTGTAAACCCAATACCTGTTCCAAGTGCATCAAGAATTGAATTGAGAATATTATTTTTTGAGGCAAATGCTTCTGCTCTTCCAAGAATTATACAGTTAACCACTATTAAAGGGAGATATACTCCAAGATTTCTGTGAATTTCAGGAGAGAAAGCCGCTATTGAATAATCAGCAATTGTTACAAAAGTAGCTATTACCACGATGAAAACAGGTATTCTTACATGGGAAGGAACAAATTTTCTTATAACTGAGACAGTAAAGTTTGAACCAACAAGGACAAAAATTACAGCAATTCCCATCCCAAGAGAATCTCTTACTGAACCAGATACAGCAAGAAGTGGACATAAACCCAGCATTAAATAAAAAACAGGGTTTTCTCTCCATATCGGGTTTATGAAATTTTTGAAATCAATTAATTTTTTCATTTTTTCACCTTTTTAAGGAATTTCCTTATACCATCCACCACTGCTCTTGAAGAAATTGTTGCTCCTGTAATAGCATCTATTTTCCCTTCAGGATTGTCTTTTTTCAAATAAATTTCATCTATTGTTTTTCCTTCAAACTGACTTAAAAATTTCTCGGATGTTATTTTTGAACCCAATCCTGGAGTTTCAGAATGGTGAATTATCTTAACACCTTTTATTCTGAAATTCTTATCAACTCCGACTTTCAACAATATATATCCACCGTAACCAAGAGTTTTCACCTTGAATATTTTCCCTATTTCTTCTCCATCAGAGTTATATACAGAAACATAGGAAATATTGTCTTTACACTTTTCTTCAAATTTAACACCATCTGGAAATATTTCTTTATTTATTTTTTCCTCTTCAATTCTTTTCTGTTCTTCTATTTTTGGTTTTGTAACTTTATAAACCTGAGCAAGGAGGTATCCTGAAATGCCGGTTATTAAGAAAAGAACAATTATTCCTCCAGCCACTTCTTTCTTTTTCATTTCTTCCCTCCAAACTTTCTTGGAAGTGTATATCTGTTAATGAGTGGAACAAACATATTCATAAATATTATTGAATAACATACTCCTTCTGGATAACCACCTTTCATTCTTATAAGAAATGTTATTATTCCACAACCTGTTCCAAAAATAATTTTACCTTTTGGAGTAATTGGGGAGGTAACATAATCAGTTGCCATAAAAAATGCACCAAGTATAAGTCCGCCAGCCATTATTTGAAACAGAACATCCTGTCTGAAAATTAAAGATAAAATTGCAACTGTTAAGATATAAGAAATTGGAATATGCCAGGTTATAATTCTTCTCCACAATAGAAAAATTCCTCCTATGAGTAGAAGTAAAATACTTGTTTCTCCAATACATCCTGCTCTATTTCCAATAAACATCTGCCAGTAAGATGGAAGATGGACATTTAAATTCTCCTTTATAATTGCCAGAGGTGTAGCAGTTGTTATTGCATCAAGTCTGTAATCAAGAGGAACTGTAAATTTTGTCATTTCAACTGGAAAAGAAGATAGAAGAATTGCTCTTGAAGTTAAAGCAGGATTGAAAATATTAAATCCAAGACCACCAAATAGTTCCTTTACCAAGAAGATAGCAAGAAATCCACCAAGAGATACCATCCAGAGAGGAATTCTTGGAGGAAGAACAAAAGCAAAAAGTAATCCTGTTATTACTGCACTTCCATCAAAAATCCTTATTTTCTTTCTGAAAATTATCTGACTTAAAAGTTCTGTTAAAACACAGGAAATTACACTTACACCAATAATTTTAAGAGCATAAACTCCAAAAAAATAAACACTTCCAATTGTTGCCGGAATGAGAGATATTACAACACTCCACATTATTTTTGCTGTTGTTTCGTTACTATGGATATGCGGAGAACATGTTATTTTTCTTTCCATCTTTTGCTTCAAATTTTTCTTTTTTTAATTTCTGCTTTTGCCCATTTGAAAAATTCAACAAGAGGTCTTTTTGCAGGACATACATAACTGCAACATCCACATTCAATACAGTCAAGAACATTTAAATTCTTACACATTTCCCAGTTTTCACTTTCTGCATATTTACTGATAAAAGCAGGTACAAGATTCATCGGACATACTTCAACACATTTTCCACATTTTATACATGGTTGAATTGTTTCTGGTAAATTTTCTTCAGGTAAAATAAGAATTCCAGTTGTACTTTTTATAACAGGAACATCAGGTGATGGAATATTAATTCCCATCATAGGTCCACCTATTACAAGTTTTTTACCATCTCCAAGTTTTCCACCACAATATTTAAGAATTTCAGAAATAGAAGTTCCAATTCTTACCTTTAAATTTTTTGGATTTTCAACAAGTCCGCTAACAGTCAAAACTCTCTCAGTAAGTGGAATTCCATCACATACAGCCCTTTTTATTGAAAGAGTGGTTTGAACATTGAAAACAATACAGCCGACATCTATCGGTAATCCTTCAGATGGTACTTCTCTTCCTGTAATTGATTTTATAAGATGTTTTTCACTTCCCTGAGGGTATTTTTCAGGAAGAATTTTAAGTTCAATATCAATCTCTGTTTTCTTATTTTCTATCGCTCTTTCAATTTTTTCAGCAATATCAATTTTATTGCTTTCAATTCCTATATAACTTTTTTTTACACTGGTGGTTTTACTTATAATTTCCAATCCTTCAATAATTTCTTCTGTATTTTCTTTAAGGACTCTATAATCAGCTGTAAGGAAAGGTTCACATTCACACCCATTTAATATAACAAATTCTGCTTTCTTTCCCGGAGGAATGCTCATTTTCACATGTGTGGGGAATGCAGCTCCACCAAGTCCAACAATTCCTGCTTTTTTTACAATTTCAATAATTTCTTGTGAAGTTAAAGAAACCCAGTCCTTTTTTTCTCCCTCTATTTTTTCATTTTTTCCATCACTTTCTATAACAACACTTAAAGATTTTCTTCCATTCGGGAGAGGATAGTTTTCAATACTTACTACTTTTCCTGAAATACTGGAATGGACAAAACTACTTATAAATCCTTCTGCTTCTCCTATAATTTGACCTTCAACAACAGTATCTCCTTTTTTAACAGTGGGTTTTGCAGGGGCTCCTGTATGCTGGGAGAGGGGGATAATAACTTTCTCAGGATATTTAAATTCTTCTATTTCCTCACTTTTACTCAATTCTTTAAAATCCAACAGTTTCACACCACCTTTAAACATCTCATGCTCCAAATTTTCCAAGTTTCAATGAACATGCAAGTAACAGATACATAACCTCTTTTGAATAAAGTTTTCCAAGAATTCCTTTTGCACAATCTCTTTCAGTGAATTTTTCCACATCATCTGGGATTGTATTTGGAGAAATAAGAGCAAGAGGTACAGGATGCCATGAATGACTTTTTAACATTGAAGGGGTTGAGTGGTCTCCTGTAATTGCTATTGCTTCAAATTTAAGATTTTTTAGCACCCATATTTTTCTGTCTATTTCTTCAAGTATCTTCACCTTTCCCATGAAATTTCCGTCTTCTCCGAAACTATCGGTTTTTTTAATATGAACAAAGAAGAAATCGTATTCATCATAATACTTTTTTAATGTTTCAAATTCTTCTTCAATCGTCTCTCCTGTTTCTAATATATCCATTCCCACAACTCTTGAAATACCTTTATACATTGGATAGGTTGCAATACATGCTGCTTTTAATTTATATTTCTCTTGGAAACTTGGTATATGAGGAAGAGTTGAAATCCCTCTTAAAAGTATTCCTTTTGCTTTTGAATTTACTTTTTTAAGGATTTCTCTCACTTTCCTTTCAAATTCATTCAGAACTTCTGCAGTTAATTTACCTTCTTCTTTCAATGGTTTTATTTCAACAAGAGGAAGCCCTTCTTTTTGAGGGTCATTTTCACTCACAGCAGGAGAAAGATTTTCTCCTCTTAAAACTATTGCACACCTGTGTTCTTTTACTGTTCTTATTTCAATTTTCACTCCTTTAATTTCTTTTATATTTCTGGAAATTAATTCTACAAGTTTTTCATTTTCTTCTGTGGGTATTCTTCCTGCTCTTCTATCTATAACGATATTGTTTTCATCTATTGTGGCAAAGTTTCCTCTTATTGCAATTTCCCCTTTTTTTATGTCCATTCCAATCCCAAGGCATTCAAGAACTCCCCTTCCAATCTGGATTTCAATCGGGTCATATCCAAAAAGAGCAATATGTCCTGGTCCACTTCCTGGTGTTATTCCCGGTAAAACAGGTATTATAACTCCACATGAACCTTTCTTTGCAAAATAATCAAGGTTTGGAATATTTGCTGTTTCAAGTTCAGTTTTTCCTGTTTCGGGATGGGGCAAACCTCCAACTCCATCAAGCACTAAAAGAAGAATTTTGTTTTCATTTTTCTTTATAACCTCGGGTAGTATTTTTTCATAATCCATTTTTTCCTTCCTTTTTGTTCTTCAAATCTTTCTCAAAAATTTTTCAAAAAACATAAATTAGTATATAAT
>JAGHCG010000252.1 GCA_021160565.1 bacterium
ATATAGAATTTCTCCATCACTTGAGTTTTTTCTCATTCTTAAAGTTGTCTCTCCACTTGAAGTAGTTCCAAAATTGGTTATTTTCGGTGAAATAATAATTTCATTTACTATTTTTTCGGTGGTTACATTCTCTATGACTAAATCTGGTTTAACTATTGTGATGTGGGATATATTGTTAATTCTGTTAGAATCTCCACTAAGAGTATTATCAGGGTCTACAACAGCATATATATCAACAGGATAAACGGGAGCAGATATATCCCATGAAAAAGATACTGTTTTTTCTTCTCCTGGTGAAATTACTCCATCTGTTGAAACTCTTCCTATTTCTTCCCCACCTTCTTCAGGATTTCCTTTATAAAAAACAACAGGAATACTATTTACAGCAACATTCCCCAGATTTATCACACTTACTGAAAAAGTCGCATTTTCTCCTGGTGAAGGATTTTCCGGGTCTACAAGGAAACTATCTGATTTTAATGCAATGTCTTCACCAAGATTCATCATAAGAAAATAAAGGTCAGTGGAAATCGGTTCTGGAGACACATATTTTATTTTCATTCCATTTTCAAGCGTTTTCAGTTCTGATTTTTCTTCTATGGTAGTTCTGTTGTAAACCACCATTAATGTGTTGTTTCCATAGAAGCAAGGAGTTAGCCATCTTTCTACTTCCTGATCATCTGTTATTTTCTGAGGATTACCCCATACATTGAATATCGGGTCATAGAAAATTGTCCATACATCAGCACTATATTGAGAAGGTTTACTCCAGATAATAGCAAGTTTCCCATCAGGAGAATTTGCCAATTTGAAATCAGCAAGGTTTGTAGTATATTCTACACTTTTTATAATTTGAGCATTTTCCATATCTAAGTTTTTCACACTGTATAATCCATTTTGTTTCAACCAGACAAGTATTAAATTCCCATTCTGGTCAAAAGCAAGTTTCGGATTGGAGTCTATCAACTGGTCGTTCGTAAGTCGTGTCAGTTCACCCCAGGTATTATTTTCAAAAGTAAGACAATATAATTCTCTATCTGTATCTGTTTGAATATTATCATCAGTATCAAGAGAAAAAACTAAATATCCTTTATTTCCATCAAAAGCAAAATCATAACCAAATGTGGGATAAGGAATTTGAGTAACAAGTTGTGGTAAAGTCCAGTTTGCACCATTAAATACTGAATACCATACTCTATTTGGTTTTTCTGAACTTCCATATATGTCATTTTCTTCGTTTGAAAGCCATACTAACATAACATTATTCTCTTCTTTTCCTGACATTTGTGGACTTCTATCAAGGTATCCATTATCTGTCAATATAAAAGTATTCCATAAGTTTGTATCAGGATTATATGTTGCAGTTTTTATTTCAAGATTTGTAAGGGCATTATTTAATTCTGCATCTTCAGGAAGAACAATTTTTACATTCTCCCAGGCACATATAGCAGAACCATCAGAAAAAGTTATAAGGTCTGGGTGGAAATCTGCTGTTCCGTCATCATCTATTACTTCTGGTTCACTCCAGGTATTCCCATCAAATGAAGAAAATACTACTTCTGTCCTGTTTGTGCTACTTCTTTCAGGGTTATCATAAATCCAGGTTAGATATGTATAATTTCCACAGGAAAATATTGATGGTTCTGACCTTGGATAGACATTTTCCTGTAAAGGTGCTGTTTTTATTACATATGTCTGTTTTCCTGTTTTTAACAGTTTTATTTCTCCATTTTTGCCGCCTGTAAATTTCCCATACCCTGGTTTTTTAATGTAATCTCTCTCAACAAGAACTGGTTTCCCTGATGATAGTTTTTTCCCTTCTTCTAATTTGTTTTCAGGCCACGACCATTCTTTTTCAAATAATTCATTTTCATATTTCCACAGTAAAGCATAAATTGTAAATCCTCCATTGATATAAATTATAAGTTGTTTGAAATGCGGTTCTTCTGGAAATTGTAAATAAGCGTCTGCTCCTCCTCCAAGGTATCCTTCAACTGCAAGAAGATGATTTATTCCCGCTCCTAAGGAACCTCGTACGTAAGGACCAACTATAAAATTACCATTTAAAATAATTGGTTCTATGTCTTTAATATCTAAATCTGCATCAAGGTTAAGTTTTAAAGTAACCGCTGCATACATAGGAATTGGGCCCAGGAGAAAAGGAAAAGTTGCTTCAGTGGAAAAATTACTTTTTAATCCTATTTCTCCATCCCAATCCCAGTAACCAGCAGGTAAGATGTATGTTCCATTTATCCCTACATAAGGAGTGATTTCTATTCCAAATCCTGCTATTTCTCCTCCCTGTCTCAGTCCCTCTTCTAATAATTTGAAACTGGCATAGTTAGATCTTACTTCTCCTTCTAAAGTTGGGATGAAATGAATGTTAAATGCTTTTTTACCAAATATTGGAATTTCTTCTGGAATAATCCCTTCATTAAGGCCTTCATTTATAAATGACCAGTTTGGTCCTATGGAGGTTTTGTAATAAAAACTGTCTCCTAAATCAATCGGATGAAAACTTCCACCTGA
>JAGHCG010000194.1 GCA_021160565.1 bacterium
ATTTTAAAGAAACAGGTTTTCTGGGATGTCCATTCTGCTATGAATATTTCTCTCCTGAAATAAAGGAATATCTGAGCAAAATTCATTATTCATTTGTTTATAAGGGAAAATTTCCTCAAAGATTTTCAAATTCAAAAGAGAAAAGAAGAATTAAAAAATTTGTGGAAATGAGAAATTCCATAATTGAAGAGATTAAAGAAGAGAAAAATGAAAAGTGTTAAATTTCTATCATGGGAAACAATTGAGAAGAAAACAAGATGGATTTTTGAAAAGTTTCCTTCAGAAAAAATTTTGAGTTCAAGAGTGAGACTTGCAAGGAATATAGAAGGATTTCCTTTCCCTCATAATATGAGTTTTAAAGAAGGGGAAAAGGTTGAAAATCTTATTCTTGAAAAACTTATTGAATATCAGACAGATGAAATTTTTATAATAAGAGTTGATAAAATTTCTCAGATAGAAAAGGATTTTCTTGTAGAAAGGCATATAATAAGTAAAGAATTTACAGAAAACCATCTTCCTTCCACTGTAGTGATATTTCCTGAAGAGAGAGTTTCAATAATGATAAATGAAGAGGACCATATAAGAATTCAGAGTATTCAACCAGGAAATAATTTAAGGAAAGCATTCAGAATGGTAAATAGAATAGATGATTTTCTTGATAAAAAATTGAATTATGCTTTTTCAAAAGAACTTGGATACCTTACAGCCTGTCCAACAAATATTGGAACTGGTTTGAGGGCTTCCTTCCTGCTACACTTACCGGCTCTTTCCTTATCAGGAAATATAAAAAGAGTTTTTGGTGCTATTGAGGAAATAGGAATTATGGTTAGAGGATTTTACGGAGAAGGAACAATTCCTGCTGGAAATATATTTCAGATTTCAACAAGAGAAACAACAGGTAAAGAAGAAAAAGAAATTATTGAAGAAATTGAAAGTGTGGTAAAATTAATTATGGAGGAAGAAAAAAAGGCACTGGAAATGTTGAAAAAAAGCGAGAATTTAAAAAAGAAAATTTACAAAGAGTTGAGAGAGATAAAAGAAATAGAGAGTATTTCTTCAGAGGAATTCTTTCCTATTTTTTCTCTTGTGTCTCTTGCAGAAGAAATGGGTATAATCTCTATGAACAGGAGGGTGCTGAAAAATTTATTCATTGAAACACTTCCAGCACATATGCAGTTTAAAAAGAAAATGGTGCTTTCCTCTGTGGAAAGAGATTATGAAAGAGGTAAAATAATAAAAAGGAAGGTGAGGTCTTTAAATGTTTGAAAGGTTTACAAAAAGAGTTAAAACTGTACTTGATTTAGCCAGAAGAGAAGCAGTAAAGTTTGGATACAATAAAATTGAGCCTGAGCATCTTCTGATAGCAATGATTGAAGAAGGTCAGGGTATGGGAATTGCAATGCTTCATTACCTTGGAATTGATACTCACAAGTTGAAATATGAACTTGAAAAAATGATGAAAATAGGAGTTCCTCTTTACAGTGGAGAAATTCCTCTCAGTAATCAAACAAAAAGAATTCTTGAACTCTCAGTGAAAGAAGCACAATTTATGGGACATAATTATATAGGAACAGAACATCTTCTTCTTGGATTGATTGCGGAAACAGAAACATTACCTTCAAAAATTTTAAGAAAAGCAGGAGTTACACTTAACAAAGCAAGGGATATTCTTGATACACTCCTTTCAGAACCAGGAACAAAAACAGTTAGTTATGGAGAACAAAGAGAAAGAATATCTCCTCCCCATCCATATACATTACCATCTTCTTCTAAAAAGAGTAAAACCCCTGCTCTTGACACATTTGGAAGGGATTTAACAAAACTTGCTCTTGAAGGGAAACTTGACCCTGTAATTGGAAGGGAGAGAGAAATTGAAAGAGTTACACAGATTTTATGCAGAAGGAAGAAAAATAATCCGGTACTTCTTGGAGAACCAGGGGTTGGAAAAACAGCCATTGTTGAAGGACTTGCTCAGAAAATAGCATCAGAAAAAGTTCCAGAAATTTTGAGGGATAAGAGAATAGTTATGATAGACCTTCCTTCCATGGTTGCAGGAACAAAATACAGGGGAGAATTTGAGCAGAGAGTAAAAACTGTTCTTGATGAAATAAAGAATTCCAGAAATGTGATTATTTTTATTGATGAAATCCATACTCTTGTAGGGGCAGGTGGAGCAGAGGGAGCAATTGATGCTTCAAATATTTTGAAACCTGCTCTTTCCAGAGGCGAAATTCAGTGTATAGGTGCAACAACTCTTGATGAATACAGAAAATATATAGAAAAAGACGGTGCTCTTGAAAGAAGATTCCAGCCTGTTATGGTCAATCCACCAACTGTTGAAGAGACAATAGAAATTTTGAAAGGATTGAGAGAAAAGTATGAGTTACATCACCGTCTTAAAATTACTGATAAAGCCCTTGAAGCAGCAGCAAAACTGAGTGATAGGTACATTGCTGATAGGTTTTTACCTGATAAAGCAATAGACCTGATAGATGAAGCAGCCAGCCAGAAAAGATTGAAACTTTACAATCCACCAAAAGAACTGGAAAAACTTGAAAGTGAAATAAAGAGAGTAACAGAAGAAAAGGAGAAGGCAATAAAAAATCAGGATTATGAACTTGCTGCTTCTTTAAGAGATAAAGAAAGAGAACTTAAAAATAGATTTGATTATCTTAAAGAAAACTGGACAAAACTTATTCCAGAAGAGGAAAGAGTTGTTGATGAGGAAAATATTGCAGAAGTTGTTTCTCAATGGACTGGAATACCTGTATCTCAACTGAGG
>JAGHCG010000151.1 GCA_021160565.1 bacterium
AAATTGGATAATTGAGATAACATAATTTTGAGTTGAAAATTTAGGGATTAGCGATTTTGGGGTCTTAAGTCATTGATTATTATGCTCTTTGAAAGCCCGCGTCAGAATGATGGACCCGATTTTCAGGGGATTACGAGGGGGGTTATAATCTCAATCTGACTAAACCGGGTTCGGTCAATTCAGGGGGCGGGATTCTAAAACCATTTTCTCCCCCTGGGAGTGAAGAAGTTGACGAAAAAAGGAAGATTTAGTTTAATGTAAAGAAAAAGGGGGGAGAAATGGGAAAAAAGAGAAATGTTATTATGGCAGGTCTGTTTGTACTCTTCCTCATATTTTTTTCTGTAAGGTTATATTCTATTTCTGATAAGGAACTATCTGAACCAAAACCTGTTTATACTCCAAGATATTCTGTTGTCTTCAGTCCACATGCAAGAGCAGATACTTTTCTTGTTGATGGAGAATATGGAAGGGTATGGCAACTTGTTGAAAATGAAGAACTTGGATTGATTTTTAAAGAACTATATGTGGAAAATAATTTATACTCAAAACCTTACAGAGAAGAATATGATAGAATTCACAAAATAAAACACAGAATAAGATAAATTTTTCACCTCACGGCTAAAACCGATTTTCTTCGGAGAGGACAGGGTTTTTGAGGGTGCCTATTCCTTCTATGTAAATTTCAACTGTATCTCCTTCTTTTAAAAAAACTGGTGGATTTTTTGCAAAACCAACTCCTTCAGGTGTTCCTGTAAGAATAATTGTTTCAGGAAGGAGTGTCATCTGTTTTGAAAGATAACTGACTATCTGGAAGACATTGAATATCATATACTTTGTGGAGGAATTTTGCATCACTTCCCCATTAACTTTTGAAATTATTTTCAGGTCAGATGTATCCAGTTCTGTTTCAATCCATGGACCAACAGGACAGAATGTATCAAAGGATTTTGCTCTTACCCACTGTTTATCCTTTTTCAATTGACAATCTCTTGCAGTTACATCATTACCGCACATGTATCCAAAAATGTACTCTTCTGCTTCCTCTTCTCTAATATTTTTACACTTTTTCCCTATCACAATTACAAGTTCTGCTTCATAATCCACCTCATCAGGAGCAACAGAAGGAAGAATTATAGGAGAAAGATGAGATGTAATGGAATTTGTACCCTTTAAAAATATAACAGGTTCTTCAGGAAGAGACATTTTACTTTCTTTTGCATGATTTTTGTAGTTTAAACCAAGTGCTATTATATTTGGAGGATTACAAGGTGGAAGGAATTTCTCTATCTCTTGAAAAGTGATAACTTCTCCTGTTTTCTTTATTTCTGAATAAAATGGGGAACTTTCAAGAATACAAACTTTATCTCCTTCCACCACACCATAATTTTCTTTTCCTTTATACAGGAATTTGAGAATTTTCATGTCTTTTTAAGGTATGTGTAATGTCTTGCTTCTCTTAAAGGAGAAAATGGTTTCCCACCGCCTTCAAAAAATTTGGTGAAAAATTCAAGATATTGCAATCTGCTGGTATGGACATATCCACCAAGTAAATTTATTGCAAGGTTTCCAAAATGGCCTATTATAAAAAGTAAAGGTGCTATTATTATTCCTGCAAACGGTATCCCTTTTGCCATAAATACCATTTCATTTACCACAAGAGCAAGAACTCCTGTTGTAAGTCCAAGACCAAAAAGACGGCTGTAACTTAAAACATCTCCAAGTAAATTGCTTGCAATTACACTGTAAACTCCATAGAAAGCCCAGAATAATTTCATCATCAAACCCTTTTGAGTTTTCGCTTTTGAAACCATAAGATAGAGGAAGCAACCACCAAGGAGAATTATATAAAAAATGGGTATGCCCTTTCCTTTAATTACATTTAAAATAACTACAGCAACAAGAACCTGAATTAAAAGAAGAGTAATTGCTTCACCTGAATTTTTAATTCCATATCTTCTGAGAGAATTATAAAGATTTAAAATAAGTCCCCAGATAATCTGAACATATCCTATAACAAGTGCCCATGCAAGAAACATAAATGCGTTGTTTCCACTTTCAAGAGGGTTCAATATTACAAGAGAGCCAAGAGTTTTTCTTAAAATTGAATTTTCTGAAGTTCTTGAAAGCAAATCTCCAAACCATCCTCCAGTTATCATTCCAAAAAGAAAAGTTGCAATTCCACTGTAAAGAAGGAGTTTGAAAAATTTAAGAAATGTTGGAAAGAGTTTAAATTTTTTCATAAAAAGAAGGGAAAGAATTATTAAAATCAATCCATATCCAGCATCTGTAAGGCAGAAAGCAAAGGAAATGGCAAAGAAAAGAGATAAAGGTCCTGTCGGGTCAATATTTCTGTAAACTGGTCTTCCGTAAAGGTCTGTCACGACCTCAAATGGCTGGATTACTTTTGGGTTTTCAAGGTCAATGGGAATATTTTCTTCTGGAGAAGGGTCTGAGATATAAAGATAACTTTCCGGTAAATTCTCCTTAACAAAATTTTTAAAGTATTTAATATCTTTTTCTTTAATCCAGCCGGAAAATCCCTTCACAAATTTTGAAATGCCAAGTTTTTCTCTTGCATCAAGATAATTGAGTATTGTGCTGAAATAGTCATAAAGAACAAAAATTCTGTATTTTATTTCCTTTATCTTTTCAAGTTTCTTCTCAATTTTTTCTTTCTCTACTGTATTTTTTTTCTTTATTTCTTCAAGTTTTTCTATTATCTCTTTCGGTCTTCTATTCCATCTTCTCACAAATATCTGTTTTCCTTTAATTTCCCTCACAAATTCTTCTATTTTTTCCTTCTTTTCTTTCGGGAAAATCATCAGGTATATATTTTCTTTTTCTGTTTCCCCAACTTTATCTATTGCAACCTCTTCAATTTCAGAAGGGATTTTGATTTTTTTGCTTAAGGAAAAGAGAAGGAAAGAAAAATTTTTGAGAGAAAAAAGGTCAGAAAAATTTATATCCAGTTCTTTAAGAGGCAAAATTTCCTCAATTAAATTCTCTATTCTATGATTTATCTTTTCTCTTCTTTCAATCTCTTTCAGAAGTGATGAGAAATATTCAAAATATTTATCAAGAGGGAAGTTTTCAACTATTTCTCTTTCCTCCTTTTCAGTTAGAACAATTTTTCCAGAAAACTCTTTTTTCTCCACCCTTTTCAAAACATTTTTGAGAAAATTAATTTTCCTTATATTTTCCTCAATTTCTATTTTCTCAACCTTCAAATTTTTAAACTCAAAATTTTCAGGAAGTTGCTCAATTTCAACAACACCTGCTTTCTGTAATTTTTTAAGGATTTCAGATGGCTCTGAAGTAAAAAACAAATTAAATTTTTTCATTCTTGATATCATGAGTACTCCTTATTTATCCTCACATATTCTTCTGTTAAATCACATCCCCAGGCAGTTGCCTGGAAATTTCCCTTTTTAAGGTCTATCTCAATTCTTATCTCTTTATTATACATCAACTTTCTCAATTTTTCCTCATCAAATTTTACCGGTTTCCCATCAAATACTTTAATTCCGCAGATTGAAACTTCCATTTTCTTCTCATTCAATTTTGCTTCAGCAGAACCAGCAGCAGCAACTATTCTTCCCCAGTTTGGTGAAGCACCTGCTATTGCTGATTTGACAAGATATGAACCTGCCACCTTTTTTGCAATTCTCCTTACATCTTTTTTACACCATCCGCCTTTCACAACCACTTCAATAAACTTTTTCGCTCCCTCACCATCTTTTGCTATCATTTTTGCCAGTTCTACACACACTTTCTCAAGTGCAAGATAAAATTTCTCATATTCAGGTGTATCCAGATGTATTCTTTCATTTTTTGCCTGTCCATTTGCCAGACAAACAACCATATCGTTTGTGCTTCTATCTCCATCAATGTTAATCATATTGAATGAATTTTCAACAGATTCTTTTAATGCTTTCTCTAAAGCATCTCTCTTTATAACTGCATCTGTAGTTATAAAGGCAAGCATAGTTGCCATATTCGGATTTATCATCCCTGCTCCCTTTGCCATTCCTCCTATTACAACTTCCTTTTTCCTTCCTGAAATTCCTGTATCAATCTGAAATTCTTTTATAAATGTATCTGTTGTGATTATTCCCTCTGCTGCTTCTTTATGTTTTTCTCTTCCCATATTCTTTACAAGATTTTCAAGAGAAGAGGAAATTTCATCAAAAGGGAAGGGTTTACCTATTATTCCTGTTGAAGCAATGAGAATTGACCTGTGGGGTATTTTGAGAATTTCTGAAAGTTTTTTTATAATCATTTTTGTTTTTTCATAATTTTCTTTCCCATTGCATGCGTTTGCATTTCCACTGTTTATTATAACTGCCTGAATATCATTTCTTATATTATTCAAACTCCACAAAACACTATATGATTTGAATTTATTTGTTGTGAAAGTTCCTGCGGCAACACATGGAGTTTCTGAAAAAATAAGAGACAAATCTTTTTTCCCGTTTCCTTTTATTCCACAGGAAATTCCACTGGCATAAAAACCAGAAGGATAAGTTATTCCACCTGTTTCCATTCTTCCACCATAATTTCTGCTATTTTCAAATCAACCGGATATGTTATTTTTATATTTTCCTGTTCTCCTTCTACAGAATAAACTTTCATTCCCATCCTTTCAACCAGTATTGCATCATCACTCCCAAAAACATTTTTTCTTTCCGCTTCCCTGTATGCTTTTTTTATTATTTCTACTTTAAAACCCTGTGGAGTTTGAACTGCAAATATTTTTTTTCTATCAAGGGTTTTAACAACAAAATCTCCATCTATTTGTTTCAATGTATCTTTAACTTCAACAGAAGGAATACATGCTCCATATTTTTCAGCACCTTCTATAACTCTTTTAATAAGATTTTCAGAAAGAAATGGTCTGGCAACATCATGAATTAGAACAATCCCATTTTTATTTTCCAGAATATCCAGACCATTTTTAACTGAATTGTATCTTTCCTTCCCACCAGATATTACTTTTATTCCCTGAAATTCCTTTTCCAGTTTTTCTTTCCATTCTTTAAGGTAATCTTCTGGGAAAACCAGAATTATTTCATCAACTTTCCTGTAAAATTTCAGAAGAGAATAATAAAAGATTTCCTTTCCACCTATCCTTATGAATGCTTTGGGAACAGAAGAAGAAAGTCTTTCTCCTTTTCCTGCTCCAACCAGAATGGCGCTTATCATTTTAATTTTGCAAAGATAATTCTTCCTGTTGATGTCTGAATGGCACTATCTATTACTATATCCACCACTTTCCCAACATATTTTGAAGCATGCTCAACCACAACCATTGTTCCATCTTCAAGATATCCAACTCCCTGACCCGCCTCTTTTCCTTCCTTCACAATTTTAAGAGATATTTCTTCTCCACTCATAAGCCGTGGTCTCATTAAAGTAGCAAGAGTATTTAAATTCAGAACTTTTATATTCTGAACTTCAGCAACTTTTGTGAGATTGAAATCATTTGTGAGAATACTTGCTCCAAGGTCAGAGGCAAGTTTAACAAGTTTTGCATCAACTGCCTCAATATCCGGATAATCAGCATCATAAATTTTCGCATCAATATTTTCATCCTGTCTGAGTTTATTCAGAACCTCAAGTCCCCTTCTTCCTCTCTGTCTTTTTATATCACTTGAACAATCTGAAAGGCTGTGAAGTTCCTTTATAACAAACTTTGGAATTATAATTTTGTAATCAAGGAAGCCACTTTTTGCAAGTTCATATACTCTACCATCAATCAGAACACTTGTATCAACAACAAGAAGTCTTTCCTCACCTTTTATACCTCTCAAAAAAGGAAAAATAAAACCAAGTTCCTCAACTCCCTTAATTCCTACCATCACTCCAAGATATGAAAAGGCAAAATATAAACCAAATCTGATGTAATTCTGCTTTACAGGGTCTTCTACTGGAATTAATAAAAAGAAATTTGCAAGTAAAATTGCTGTTAAAAGTGCTACTATAAGCCCACCAACTCCGAGTAGAAGTTTTTTAAGAGGAATTCTTTCAAGCAACATCTCTACTCCTACAATAACAAGAGCACCAAAAAAACCAATAAGAACACCTATGCCTCTATGAGCAGGAAATAAATAAAAACCCGTTAAACTGCTCAAAATAACAAAAAAACCTCTTATAAAATTCACACCCATAAACCTCACCTCCTTTATGCTGTTATTTTATCCCAAAAAATAAATTTTGTAAAAATTTGGTCAAACCAGGTTTGTCCCAGAGACATCTTTGTAAGTAATTGGCTATAAAAGAAATAAAAAGGTCAAACCAGGTTTGTCCTATTTTTAGAGATTGAGAGAAACTTCAATTGCCTCTTTCAACCATCTAACAGGGAAAAACTCCATATCTTTCTCTTTTATTTCTCTGAAATTAACCTCAGGAAGTATGATTTTTGTAAAACCAAGTCTTTTTGCCTCTTTAATTCTCAAATCAGGTTGAACAACTCCTCTTATCTCTCCGGTAAGGGCAATTTCTCCCATAACAACACATCTTTCAACAGGGGGTATTTCTTTTAATGAAGAAACACATGAAATTGCCACAGCCAGATCAGAAGCAGGTTCACTTATTTTCAATCCCCCTCCCACATTTACATATACATCATAAGTGTTAAAATGGAAATGAAGTTTTTTTTCAAGAACTGCAAGGATTAAAGATACTCTGTTATAATCTAATCCTGTGGCTGACCTTTTTGGAACTCCATAATAGGAAGGTGTTACAAGTGCTTGAATTTCAACAAGTAATGTTCTCCTGCCCTCCTGGGATGGGAAAATAACTGCTCCTGGTAAAGATTTTCTGGTTTCTGGAAGGAAAATTGCTGATGCTTCTGGTATTTCTTTAAGTCCATATTCTTCCATGGAAAAAACACCTATTTCTGTTGTAGGACCAAATCTGTTTTTTATGCTTCTTAAAATTCTCAAATTTGAGTTTGCTTCTCCTTCAAAGTAAAGTACAACATCAACAAT
>JAGHCG010000176.1 GCA_021160565.1 bacterium
AAAGAGAAGGAAGAGGCAAAGAAAGCGAAGGAAGAAGAGAGGAAGAGGAAAGCGATAGAGAGGGAGAAGGAAGCAGAGGCAAGGAGAAGAGAGTTAGAATTACTGAGGGCGAAGAAGGAAGAAGAGAGGAGAGCACGAGAAGAGATAAGAGCAGAGAAGAAAGAGAAATTACTTGCACTTCTAAAGCAGAAAAAATATCAGAGGCAGGCTGAGAAAGAAAGAAAAATATTACTTGCTATTGTTGCAAGAGATAGAAAATTAGCAGAGAAAGAAAAACAGAAAGCATTAAAAGAAGCTGCTAAGAAAGCAAAAGAAGAAGTTAGAAAAGCTGCACTTGAAGCAAAGAAAGCAGCCAGAATAGAAAAAGTTAAAGCCCCGCCGATTAAAAAAGTTCCACCAGTTGAAAAAGAACTGATAGCAAAGAAGAAGGCAGAAAAGAAAAAGATAGATACAAAAATAGCATCCCTTGTTGCTGTTGCTGTGAACCTCAATAAAGGGGTGGAAAATAAAGTTAAAGAGGCAACAGCAGAGTTTGTAAAGTTTACAAAATCTTTCAAGAAAAAACCTGTTCCAAAGGAGAAGAAAGTACCTGTCAAAAAACCTGTTAAAGCACCTGCTGTTAAATATAAAGAACCTTTCCATTTTGGACAATTTCTCAGAAAAAATGCATTCAGATTTGTGTTCTTTATATTACTCCTTGTATGGCTTGGAGAATTGACTCTTCTGATTTCCAGATTTAAATCACCTGAAGAAAGATTAAAAGATATTGTTGGTGAAGAAATAGGAAGGAAACCAGTAGAGAAGAAGAAAAAGAAAGTGGAAGAGAAAAAACTTGTTGCTTACAAATTTGAAAAAATTGATATTGAAGGAAAAAGAGACCCATTTTCTACAGGAAAACTCACAATGGAAGTGATGAAAAAGCCAAGTCCGACCAGTATAATTCTTGCAAGTAAACCAGAAGTTATTTCAATAATAAAGAAACCGAAAGTTGTAAGCATTTTGAGAAAAGAAAGATTAATGAAAGCACCAAAACTTTCTTCTATTTCAAAACCTCAAAGACCCTCTATTGGTGGAATTTCAAAAAAGAAACTTTCCACTGTTGAAAAAATTACAAAACCCACTGTTTCACCATTTATAATTCCTGAAAAAACATGCCATTTGATTTATAGAGGAAGAATGCTTATGGAAGGTGTGGAGTATCTTTTCATAGAAGGGAAAAAGAGAACATACAGGGTAACTGTTGGAGATATTGTTGAAGGTTACAGAATATTGAGAAAGGAAAATGGGAAAATTTATCTTTCCAAGGATGGAATAATCTATGAAATCAATGCTAAATAAAAAATATAACTTGACCAGAAAAGTTAATTGCTGGTAAAATAAGGAGAGGAAAAAATGAAAAGAAAAATTTTAATCTTACTGATAATTTTTCTTGGAGTAAGTCTCACAGGGTTTTCTGATATTGATAGAAATGAACTTGAAACAAAATACAGACAGGCCATTAACTACTATTACAAAAAAGATTATGTCCAAGCACTTACCATTTTCAATGAAATTCAGGGGATAGACCCAACTTTCAGAGCAAGTCAGATAAGAAGATACAAAAGGACCATTGAAGGACGTCTTGGAAAACTTGGTGTTAAGAAAAAATTTACAGTTGGTGAGCCAACAATCAAAGAAGTGAAAATAAGAAAAGAAGGAGAACTGGAAGTTCTCTCCAAAGAAGCCCAGAAAGTTCTACTTGACACTTATGAATTTTTCAGAACTGCTCCAAGGAAATATGAGATAAGTGAATTTGATATGCTTGAACCAGAAAGTACTTTGAAAATGGCAAAAAAGGCATATGATGAATCTCAATTTACAGAAGCCATAAGACTTGCCAATAAAGCAAGGTTTCAACTTGAACAACTTATTCAGAAAAAGAAAGAAAAGGAAAAAGTTGAACTGGGGAAAATTGGAAAAATTCCTGTTACCCTTAATCTTACAGATGCAGACCTTGAGCAAACCCTCAAATTGATTTATGACCTCACAGGAACAAATATAGTTATGAGTAAAGGAATAAAAGGAAGAGTAACCATAAATGTTAAAGATTTACCCCTCAAAAAAGTTCTTGATTTAATATGTGAAGCAAATGGTTTGAAATATCTGGAAGAGGATGGTGTTATAAAAATAATGACAGAAGAAGAATACAATAAAAGAGCAGAAGTTTTAAAAGAACAAAACAGAAGAGTTTTTCATATCCTCTATGGAGATGCTTCTGCGATTGCCAAATCTTTAAGGGAAACATTCAGAACAGAAAAAATTGTTTATGATCCCAGAACAAATTCTATTATTGTTGATGTTGATAACCCAGCAATGTTGAGAAATATTCAGGAAGTGGTTTCAGCCCTTGATAGTCCGGTATCTCAGGTTTTACTTGAAGCTAAAATTGTTGAAATTTCAACCTCTGGAGAAAGTTTGTTTGCAATTGACTGGCTTATAAGTTCCAGATTAGTTGATAAATTGAATACAACAATAACAGGTCCTAAATTCAGTTCTGTTACTGGTGGAACACCCCTTCCTTTTACTCCTGGAGATACAACCTCTTTACCTTCAGGCTTTTCCTTTGGAATAACAAATAAAGATGTTAATTCTCTAATTACTGCTCTTGCAACGAGGGGAAAGGTTAAACTCATTCAGGCTCCTAAAATAATGTGTCTCAATGGAACAAATGCTTTAATAAGTGTGACTCAAAACTATCCTTACATAATTCCAGAATATGAGGAAACATATAATCCTCAAACAGGTGCAAGAACAGGAACAAGACAGACAGTAACAGTTTATGAAGAGGAAGTAGGAACTGAGTTTGAAGTTACTCCAATAATTCAGAAAAACAGAACAATATTTTTAAATCTCAACATCTATGATTCACGCCTTGTTGAAATTAAAAAATTGACTGCGATTGCAGCAGGATTGCATTATGAAACTGAGCAACCCATTATTTCTACCAGAGAAACCACCCAGAGTGTAACTCTATATGATGGTCAGACACTTGTAATTGGTGGGATGATACAGACAAGAAAAGAAAAAAGTGAAACAGGTGTTCCATTTTTGAGAAAAATTCCAATTCTGGGATATCTTTTCAAAAAACCAGTTTACAGAGAATCTTCCAGCGAACTTTTGCTTTTCTTAACTCCTCATATAGTAACAAGTTATGAAGAGGCAATGAAAATTAGTAAACCTGATGTTGAAAAAGCAGAAAAGGAGATAGAACCTGGAATTCTCAAAAAGTTTTAAAGTGTTTAATTTTACAGAAGAAAAGGTATAATGAAAGCAGGGGGTGAAAAAAATGAAAAGGAGAATATTAATAAGTTTAATTTCAGTTTTAACTTTTATGTTTTTTACCACTGAAATTCTGGCTCAAACAAGAAGCAGAAGCAGTACAAGAAATACAAGAGGTGGCTCATTCAGAAGGGATAGAGGAAGAGAAGAAGATTACAGAAGAGGAGAAATTCAGGATTTTATTGCTGCTATAATTGGGAGTCAATTGAGAAGTCCAGACCCGAAAATAAGAATTCAGGCAATAGAATCAATAGTGAGTGGAATTGCCACAACTGAAGGAACAAGAGGGGGAGATACCACAAGTGGAGCAAGAGGGCTTTTTTCAATCACCACAAGAGAAGGTGGAGGAAGAGATAGCAGAAGTACAGGAGTGGGAGGAGCAGCCTTCATTCCCGACCTTTATGCTTTGCTTGCTGATCCTGACCCGGAAGTAAGAGATATCGCCTCTGTGGGACTTGATGTTATGTTTGGTACAGATGTAACTTTAATGAGATTAATGGATGACCCTGATCCAATTATAAGAAAATATGCAACAAAAATTTATACTACAAAAGCATTTTCTTATGATAGAGATAGAGGAGGAAGAGAAGAGGAAGAATATGGAGATGTGAGAGAACTTCTTGCTTTAAGAACACTCCTTGTGAGATTGAAATATGAAAAAGACCCTGGAGTGAGAAAAGTTCTTATCGATTCAATTGAATGGTATGTTGCCAGAGGTGGAACTGAAAGAGAGGGAAGAACAGAGAGAGTAGCAGGAATTTTTGGAGTTGACCCTAAAATACTGGAATATCTTAAAGATGAAAATCCTGAAATAAGAAAAAATGCGGTTAGAATAATAGGAGAGATGGAATACAGTCCGGAAATGCTCAATCTCCTTATGGAAAGATTGAAAGTTGAAAAAGATGAAAGTGTTAAAGCAGAAATCCAGAAAGCCATAGATAAATTTATTGTTAAACAGAAATACTTTGAAGGTGGCAGAGGTGGAATTCCCAGATAATTTATCTTAACCTTATGAAAAGAAAAACTTCTGAAAAATGAAAAAAATAGTGTATTTTATCATTTTGGTATTTTTCTTTTCCATTTTTACTCTTAAAGGAAAAGAGGATTTCATTCTCAACTTCAACAATGTTGATATAAAGACCTTCATAAAATTTGTTGGAGAATTCACAAAAGAAAATTATGTAATAGACCCGAATGTGAGAGGAAACATAACAATTTATTCAAACAAACCAGTTCCTGCTGACCAGATTGATAAAATATTTAAAACAATTTTGAACCTTTACGGCTATACTGTTGTTAAAAAAGAT
>JAGHCG010000102.1 GCA_021160565.1 bacterium
ATACAAGGATGGCTGCTTATGTAGTGGCAGTTAATAGAGTAGTGGAGGCAATGAAACTCCGAGGATGGGTATAAAAGATAAATCCACTGGCTTATCTTTATAATCATTCACCAAAAAAACTTGACAATTTCTAACAAGTTGTGTATTATTTTATCAATTAAGTATGTTTTCTTTGAAAAAGGAGGGTAAAGAATGGGTGCGTTAATAGGAGGGATAATAGCGATTGTAGTGGGAATTTTACTTGCAGGGCCTGGTCCTCTTGGAAAAGCTACTCTCTGGTTTGTCGGGGGAGGAATTGTAGTTTTCCTCATTATAGGCGGGATAATAGCAATTGCGGCTGGAATAAGTGATATAAAGGACAGAATAGAAGAGAAGAGAGAAAAGGAAAAAGAGAAAAAAGAAAAGAAAGAAGAAGAGAAAAAGGAAGAAGTAGAAGAGAAGAAGGAAGAAAAAGAAGAAAAGAAAGAAGAGGAAAAATAAAAAGTCCTTTAAAAAATTTTAACTACTTCACCACAATATTGAGAATTTTATCGGGGACAAAAATCTTTTTTACTATTTCTTTTCCTTCAATCCATCTTGCTATTTTTTCATCTTTTAAAATCAGATTGAAAACTTCCTCTTCTTTTAATCCAGGAGGAACTTCAATCTTTCCCCTTACTTTTCCATTCACCTGAATAACTATGGTAACCTTTTCCTCTGTAAGAATTTCTTCTTTAAACTCAGGCCATTTTTCAAAAAAGAGAAAATTTTTATTTCCAGCCATTTCCCATAATTCTTCACTTATATGAGGTGCAAAAGGGTAGAGGAGTTTTATAAATTTGCTCCATACCTCTTTCAATTTTATTTCAGAGACATTTTTCTCATTAATCATTTTTGTAATGGCATTTGTAAATTCCATCATTTTGGCAATTGCTGTATTGAAATGGAATCCTTTTTCAATATCCTCACTAACACCCTTTACAGTTTTATGAATGAGAATTTCAAGTTTTTTATCATTTCCATTTCCAGAAGATTTATACTCTGAAATTTTCTGATTTAAATTCCAGACCCTGTTGAGAAATCTCCAGCAACCTTCAATTCCTTTCTCACTCCATTCAAGGTCAAGTTCAGGTGGAGCAGCAAAAAGAATGAATAATCTTAAAGTATCCACTCCATACTTTTCTATCATTTCTTCAGGGTCCACCACATTCCCCTTAGATTTTGACATCTTTGCTCCATCTTTTATAACCATTCCCTGACAGAGTAAATTTTCAAAAGGTTCATCAAAATCAACATATCCCATATCCTTAAGAGCTTTTACAAAAAATCTACTGTAAAGTAAATGTAAAATTGCATGTTCTATCCCTCCTATATATTGATCAACGGGCATCCAGTAATTAACTTCTTTTTTATCAAATGGTTTATTTTCTGTATCTCCTGAAGCATATCTCAGAAAATACCAGGAAGAATCAACAAAAGTATCCATTGTATCTGTTTCTCTTCTTGCATCTCTTCCACATTCAGGACATTTACATTTAACAAATTCCTCAACATTTTCAAGAGGAGATTTTCCTTTTCCTGTAATTTCTATTTTTTCTGGAAGCTTCACAGGTAAATCTTCTTCTTTTACAGGAACAATTCCACACTTTTCACAATAAACCACAGGAATGGGTGTTCCCCAGTATCTCTGTCTGGAAATACACCAGTCCCTTAATTTATAATAAACTGCTTCTTTTCCCTTCCTTTTTCTTTCCAGCCATTTACAAACTTCTTCTTTTCCTTTATTACTTTCAAGACCATCAAAAATTCCTGAATTGACCATAATTCCCTCTCCTTCATATGCTGCTTCAATTTCTTCCGGAATTTTCTCCCATTCAGGATTTTTAATTACAATCTTTACAGGAAGGTTATATTTCTTTGCAAATTCAAAATCTCTCTGGTCATGGGCAGGAACACCCATTACCGCTCCTGTTCCATATTCCATCAATACATAATTTCCAATCCACACAGGAACTTTCTCTCCATTTGCTGGATTTATTGCTGAAATTCCAGTATCAATTCCTTCTTTTTCTGTCTTCAAAACATCTTCAACTGAAAGACTTGTTTTCCTCACTTTTTCAACAAATTTCTTCACCTCTTCTTTATATGGAGATTTTTTTATTATTTCAGAAACAACAGGATGATAGGGGGAAATTGCCAGGAAAGTTACACCAAAAAGAGTGTCTGCTCTTGTTGTAAAAACTTTAATTGGCTGATTTATTTCAACAAGATGAAAAACAATTTCACAACCTGTACTTTTCCCAATCCAGTTTTTCTGCATTAGTATTACTCTTTCAGGCCAGTTTTTTATTCCTGAAAAATCAAGGAGTTTTTCTGCATAATCGGTAATCTTTATAAACCATTGAGAAAGTTCCTTCTGTTCAACAATACTTCCACATCTCCAGCATTTTCCATCCACCACCTGTTCATTTGCAAGAACTGTCTGGCAGGAAGGACACCAGTTAGCAGGGGATTTTTTCTTGTAAACAAGTCCTCTTTTGAAAAATTCTATAAAGAAAAACTGGTTCCATCTATAATATTCAGGAGTGCAGGTGATTACTTCTCTTTCCCAGCAATATGAAAGACCGAGTTTTTTTAATTGTCTTCTTATTGTTGAAATATTATTATAAGTCCATTCCTTAGGGTCAACCTTGTGTTTAATAGCAGCATTTTCAGCAGGAAGTCCAAAAGCATCATATCCAATTGGATGTAAAACATTATACCCCTTCATAACTTTGTATCTTGCAATAACATCTCCAATGGTATAGTTTCTTACATGTCCCATATGTATCTGAGCAGAAGTATAGGGGAACATTTCAAGTACATAAAATTTTTTCTTTTCGGAGCGAAACTTTGCTCTATAAATCTCTGCTTCTTCCCATTTCTTCTGCCATTTTTCTTCTATTTCTGAAAAGTTATATTTTTTCATAGCGGGCTCCTATTTTTCTTAAAATTTCCATATTTCTTTTATCTTGCTGTAAAT
>JAGHCG010000132.1 GCA_021160565.1 bacterium
ATTATAAGTTCATTGACTTTTTTCAGGAATTTTTTAACTTTCTTTTCTGGTAATGGATATGTTCCGATTTTTAGAACAGGGATTTTTAGATTGTTTTCTTTTAAAAATTCCCTGACATACTGATAGGAAATGCCAGAAGCAACAATTCCGAATTTACCTTCACCTCTATCTATCCAGTTAAATGGTAATTTTTCAATTTCTTCCTTTGTAAATTTCTGTTTTTCATTCAAAATTTTCAATCTTTTTCTTGCATTTGCAGGGACCATAACAAATTTACCTGGATTTTTTTCAAATTTCACATTTTTCTTTTCCCTTTTAACTTTTTTTATTTCAACATCGGATTTTCCGTGGGAGATTCTTGTAACCAGTCGTACCACTACAGGAAGTTCTGTTTTTTCTGAAAATCTAAGGGAAAGAGAAGCCATATCTTTTGCTTCCTGAATTGAAGATGGTTCAAATCCTGGAACTTTTGCAAATTTTATGTATCTCCTTGTATCCTGTTCATTCTGTGAGGAGTGTGCAAAAGGGTCATCAGCAACGATAACAGTTAATCCTCCAACAATACCAGTATATGCAGAAGTTATAAAAGAATCTGAAGCAACATTAAGTCCAACGTGTTTCATTATTACTGCTGCTTTTCTTCCTGATATTGCACAGCCATAAGCATTTTCATATGCAACTTTTTCATTTATACTCCATTCAACATAAAAATTCTCTTCTTTTGAAAGTTCAATAAGTTTTTCCATTATTTCCGAAGAGGGAGTTCCTGGATAGGCAAAGGCAGCGTCAATTTCTCCTTCAACAAGTCCATAGGCAACTGCGTGGTTTCCAAGCAAGTATTTTTTTTTAGTCATTACTGATGGATTTGAAGTAATTTCCAAAGTTGTATATTCTTTTTTCCTCTGTTTCAGAAATATATGCTGTGAGAATTTCTCCCACAAATATTGTGTGGTCTCCTGTATCAAGTGTTGCAACAACTTTACATTCAAAAGCAGCGACACTCCCTTCAATCAATGGTGGTTTAACATATTTTGCTTTTACTGGTTTAAGTCCTGTTTCTTTAAATTTGTCATAATCTTTTCCTGAGTGGGTTCCACAGAAAATCATAGCATCTTTCTGCCTTTCTGATGGGAAACACAGGACAAATTCAGGAACTTCAGAAAGGAGTTTATGAGTATACCTTGTCTTTCCAACTGAAATTGCAACCATTGGTGGATTGAAGGAAGTGGGCATTACCCATCCAAGAGCAATAATATCCGGCTTCCCATCTTTTGAAATTGTTACTGCAAGAGAAACCTGTTCAGGATATTTTTTCTTCCATGCCTCTTCTATTTTTACTTCTTTCATAACAGAGAATATTTTACTTATATTTTTGAAATTTGCAAAAATAAATTATTCCTTTATAATCAAAAATATGATTTCCTACAATCTGTTTCTATCAAGGAAATTTACTGGAAGGAAAGAAAAGGACAGTTTCCTTCATTTTATAACTCTCTCTTCAATTGCTGGGATTGCTATTGGTGTTATTTCTCTTATTCTGGTTATTGGGGTTATGAGTGGTTTTTCAAAAGACCTGAAAAGAAAAATAATAGGCGCAAATCCTACAATTACAGTTGAAGGAAGACCTTTTATAAGAAATTATAAAGGATTGATGGAAAAAATAAAGAATAATGTGAAAGAGGTTGAGGGTATTTCTCCTTTTATTTCAACTCAGGTGATTTACAGGTCAGAAAAATACATCCTGGGAGGTATTCTTAAAGGAATTGATGAAAAGAGAGAAGCACAGGTTACAAATCTTACAAAATTTATGAAGGAAGGTTCAATAAGAAATTTAAAAGGGAAAATAATTCTTGGAAGTGAACTTGCAAAAGAACTTGAAGTGAAAGTGGGGGATAGAGTGGAAATTATAGGAGGGCTTATTCCAAGGCAGAGGAGTTTTATTGTGGGTGGGATAGTGGAATATGGAGTTTACAGTTTTGATGTTTCCATGGGATTTGTTTCTCTTTCTGATTTACAGGAATTTCTGAAAATAGGAGATATGGTTTATGGAATAGGGATTAAAACAGAAAACATTTACAATTCTGAAAAAATAGCCCAGAAGATAAGAATTTTAACCGGGAATAAGTATAAAGTTTCAACATGGATAGAAAAAAATAAAATTCTTTTCTCTGCTCTTGCTCTTGAAAAGAAAGCAATGGCAATAATTCTGAGTTTAATTATTCTTGTTGCTTCTTTCAATATCGCTTCTACTCTTATGATTTCAGTTTACAGAAAGGTGAAGGAAATTGGAATACTGAAAGCGATTGGGCTTTCTTCAAGAGAAATAAGGAAAATATTTTTCTATCAGGGACTTATACTTGGAGTGAAAGGACTTTTATGGGGATTGATTATAGGGAGTTTTCTTGCGTATCTTGTCAGAAAATACCAGTTCATTAAACTTCCTGAATTTGTTTATGACCTTTCCAGATTGCCGATAGAACTTTCAGTTTTTGATTATTTATGGATTTCCGTTTCAGTAATTGTAATAGTAAGTTTTGCAAGTATTTATCCTGCTATAAGAGCGTCAAAATTAAATCCTGCAGAGGCAATCAGGAATGAATGAAATAAGAGGATGTGAGATTGTAAAGAAGTATGGAGATGTAGTTGCCCTTAACAGAGTGAATATTGAAATAAAGAAAGGAGAAATTGTTGTAATTTTAGGACCATCAGGTTCAGGGAAAACAACTCTTCTAAATATTCTTGGTTTACTTGATAAGCCAACAGAAGGAAGAGTTTTTCTGGACGGAAAAGATATTACAGATGTTTCAGAAGAGAAAGGAGCAATTTTGAGAAACAGAAATTTTGGTTTCATTTTTCAATTTTTTTATCTTATTCCAGAACTTACAGTGATAGAAAATGTGATGCTCCCTTTATGGATAAAAGAGAAATCACCTTTAAAGTTGAAGAGATACTATAATGAAGCAGAGAAATTGCTTGCTGAATTTGGAATGGAAAAAAGAAAAGATTTTTATCCTTCACAACTTTCAGGTGGAGAGTTGCAGAGAGTTGCCATATGCAGAAGTTTAATCTGTTCTCCGAGTATAATTTTTGCTGATGAGCCCACAGGAAGTATTGATAAAAATTCAGCGAAAGTTTTTTATGAAATAATGGAAAGGTTAAATAGAGAAAAAAAAGTAAGTTTTGTTATAGCAACTCATAATGAAAAATTTTTACAATTTGCTTCAAAAGTTGTATATTTAAAAGAAGGTGAAGTGGAAAAAGTGGAAAGTTTAAAAATTCTTCCATTATAACTTCTTATTCCTTCAAAAACGCCATCCCCATAAAGAAGTCCATGGTCAAACACAGAAATTTTTGCTTCTTCTTCAGGAACAAGTTTTCCATTCAAATATATTAATAAACCCATTTATTAACTCCTTTTTTCAATCTTCCCTTCTTTTAAATATACAACTTTTGATGAAATTTGTAAAAAATTTTCATTATGGGTGGCAATAACAAAAGTTGTTCCTTTTTCTTCATTCAATTTTTTTATTGTTCTGAAGAAAATTTCGCTGGAAAATTTATCAATACTTCCTGTTGGTTCATCGGCAAAAATAATTTCTTGTTCACATATTAAACTTCTACATATTGCAACTCGCTGGTTTTCGCCTCCTGAAAGCTGAGTAGGGTAAAAATCTTTCTTTTTGATTAAATCAAAACTTTTGAGAAGTTCTTCTGCATTTTTATAAAATTGTTTCAGTTTTGCCCTTTTTTCTTTTATCCATAAAGGCAAAATGATATTCTCAACAACTGTGAGTTCAGGAATAAGATAAAAAAATTGAAAAATAAAGCCAAACTTTCTGTTTCTTATCTCTCCTGCCTTTTTTTCATCAATGTTATTCAAAACCATATCATCCAAAATTACATTCCCTTCGGTAGGTTTATCAAGAAGTCCAAGAAGATTTAAAAGAGTTGTTTTTCCACTTCCAGAAGGTCCAAAAATTACAACGATTTCCCTTTTTTCAATTTCTATATCCACATTTTCAATAGCAACTACATTTCTACTATAAACTTTCTTTAAATTTTCACCTTTTAACTTATTCATTCCTTATTGCCTCTGATGGACTTAATTTACCTGCTCTGTTTGATGG
>JAGHCG010000012.1 GCA_021160565.1 bacterium
AGATAAGGTAAAGAGCGGTTTTAATAAGCCACATCAAAGTTTAGGATATTTAACCCCTATGGAGGTTTTACACCAGAAAATGGGAGGCAAACTGTCACCCTTATACCCAACTTGTACAAAAATTTGACAAATAGAATTATATGGTGTAAATTAAATGCAAACGCAGCTCACCAAATATTTACGATATTTTAGAAGGTGGTTTATGTGTTTAAAGAAATTTTAATTTTCCTTTTATCTTTTATTACTTTCTGTGCTGGAGCCGGAAAGGAAATTTTACCCCGGGAAGGAGTGGAGATTGACCTTGGGAGGAAATGGCGTTCAACTCACTGGGCAGCATGTTCAATTGGAAGACAGGCACTGAGTTTTTCAAGGGTATATAAAAGAAATTCTGTAAGGTTTATTGTTAACGATTCAGATTTCAAATGTGTATGGACTTATTATTTTAACCTTCCTGTTGACCCCCATCTTTATCCTTTTCTTATCCTTAAGTACCGTGCAAAAAATCTCTATCCTGAGAAAGGTAGTTATTTTATATGGGTGGATGATGGAACAGGACCGAATTTGGGTGGATTTGTTGCTGTGAGGGGAAAAGAGATTAAATGTGATTGGAAGATTCACCAGATAAAGAAGGATTTGAGGAAATACAAGCCAAAGGGAAAGATTACTGGTATTGCTGTCGGTATAAGATGTGGGGATAAGGAAGCCGCAGTAGTTGAACTTTATTCTCTAAGGTTTGAAGCAGAGAAAAGATTGGGAAGATTAAAAAAGGACAAACCTTTTGAAGTTATAGTGGTGGATGAAAATGGAAATCCTGTAGAAGGAGTAAAGGTAATTTTTGATGCTGAAAGAAAGAATTTTTCTGTGTATGGCTATACTGATAAAAATGGAAGATGTAAAATCTCTCCCTTTCTTAATGAAAATAAAAAACATATGGTAAAAGTGGAAAAGGAAGGAATGGTATCTGTAGAGATGGTGAATATTGATGATAAAACTGCTCAACCCTTAAAAATAAAACTTTTAAAAGGGAAAAGATGGTATGGATTTGTAAAAGACGAAAATGGAAAGCCGATTGCAGGAGCAACAGTAATTTTCAATTTGAAGAGAGTGAGTAAAAATATTAAATTTAGCGACAGGTCAATAGAAATTATGACAGATGAAAAAGGATACTGGGAAACTTTTCTTCCTTCCCCTGAGAATTTTTATGTAAATGTGATACATCCTGATTTTATAAGCGTACCTCTACATTTTGAAGAAAAGACAGAAAAGTTTGAAAATGGTTCACCAGTTATATTTTTTCTTAAAAAGGGGGTGGACTTTGCTGGTAGAATTCTGGATGAAGAAGGTAATCCTGTTTGTGGAGCGAAAGTATCTGTGTTTTCCGGGTATGAGGAATATCAGGAAGTAAGAAGTAATAAAGAAGGTTATTTTAAATTCAGGCAGGTACCTTCCGGTCAAATTGATATTTCTGTTCATCATGGAAAATATCCACCCTTGGTAAAAAGTGTAATTATAAACGGTGGAGAAGAAATAAAAACTGTTCTGAAGAAGGGGAAACCTTTACGAGGAAAAGTTGTGAATGAAAAAGGAGAACCTTTGGCAGGAGTAACTGTTGAGTGTTATGGAGGAAAGTTCTATATGGGGAGAAGGACAGATAAAAAGGGAGAGTTTTTCTTCCAGGCAGGACCTTCTAAAAAAGAAACGTTTTTCATTTCAGCGGAAGGATATGCAGGAAAATATGTAAAGATGGAAGGAAGAGACGAACCCTATTTGATTGTATTGAAAAAGCCGTTCAGGTTAAAAGGGAAAATCATTGATGAAAATGGAAATCCTGTTAAAGAATTTGAAATTGTGAAAGGGAGAGTATGGAAGGAAGATGGGTTTGTTGCATGGGGAAGGAGAAAAAAGTATAAAAATGAAGAAGGGAAATTTGAAATCCTCTTTGATACAACTGAGAAATGGAAGGTTAAATTTTATGCTAAGGGATACAAGCCCTATGAATATCCTGAAGTATTTGATGCGGATAAAAAAGCAGAAGAAGAAATAATTGTAAGGTTAGAAAAAGGGGAAGTTTTGAAGGGAAAAGTTTTTTCTTGCAGTAAAAAGCCTGCAGAAAAAGTTAGAGTTATACTTGCAGAATCAGGGTCATATATTGGTATAAAAAGAGGGAAAATAATATATGGAAGTGAAAATTACATGGAAACCGTGACAGATAGCAAAGGGAATTTTATTTTTGATGGGATTGAAAACAAATCTTACCATTTGCTTCTTTTACATCCTGAAATGGGAGGAAAAATAATAGACTCAATATTTCCTTCAAAGGATATAAAAGAATTCACACTCATACCTTATGGAGAAATTGAAGGTTTCGCATATGAATATGATAGTCCTGTTAAAAACTGTACAGTTTCACTCTCAAAAGTTAGTGGAATCTATCACTCTTCTCCTTTTCATTTTAATTATGTTTCATCCATTGATGAAAATGGTTTCTGGAAGATTGATAAAATATTGCCTGGTGAATATATACTAAGTGTGAAAGAAGAGGGAAAAACAGGATACGAGAGGATTTACCATAAAAAAAGTAAAAAAATAACAGTTGACCCCGGGAAAAAGAAATTCATCGTTATTGGCGGAAAAGGAGGGGCTAAATTAAAAGGGAAAGTTACTGATTCTGAGGGAAAAGGTTTAAGCGGAGTTGAAGTTAGGTTGGTTTCATATGATTTCTTATCAGGTTATTACACAGTTACGGATAAAGATGGAAATTATGAGTTGAGTGAAATTGAACCTGGCAGATATGTGTTATCTTTCAGAGTCTATGAAACTCATCCTCTTTATGGATGTTCCAGAAAGATTATTATGAGTGAAGAAAAAAAGGTTGTGATAGGTGATGGGCGTTTATTTAATGTTGATGTAAAACTTGAAAAAGAAAAACCTCTCTCTGAAGGAGATGTTGCACCTGATTTTTCAGGGAAAACAGTTGATGGTAAAGTGATAAAATTAAGTGATTTCAGAGGAAAACCTGTTCTGCTTGATTTCTGGGCTACCTGGTGTGGTCCATGTGTTGTGGAAATTCCCAATATCAAAAAAACTTATGAAAAATTTAAAGATAAAGTTGTCTTCATAGGAATTAACCTTGATTATTCTTTGAAAGATTTAAAGAAATTTCTAAAAAAAGAAAAAATAGAATGGATACAAATAT
>JAGHCG010000156.1 GCA_021160565.1 bacterium
GCATATCCGGTTTTTCTTTTAAAACACCTTTTTTGATAACTTCTCCTTTTTCATCTCTTTCATCTAAAAGCCATCCTCCATAAAGGTCAATCAATCTTGCAAGATTACTGGGATGTCCCACATTCATTGCGTTTGAACTACATTTTTTTGATGGTTCCACAGGTTTATATATTCCGGTTTGAAGAAATTTTGGAAATTCATCATTTTCATTTACAGCAACAATAAATTTTTTTACAGGAAGTCCCATTTCTCTTGCAAAAACTCCACCCATCAGATTTCCAAAGTTTCCTGAAGGAACTGAAAATATTACCTCATCTGCTTCAATTCTTGAAAAAGCATAAAAATAATATACAGATTGAGGAAGTAATCTTCCAAAATTAATTGAGTTTGCTGAAGTAAGATTTAAATAAGATAGGTCTTTATCATTGAATGCTCTTTTTACTATTGCCTGACAATCATCAAATTTTCCCTTCACAGCCACAGCAATTACATTATTTCCAAGAGTTGTCATTTGTCTTCTCTGTCTTTCAGTAATTTCTTCTTCCGGGAAAAGCACCACAACAGAAGTATTTTCAACATTCCAGAAAGCATTTGCAACTGCTCCACCTGTATCTCCAGAAGTTGCTACCAGAATTATTAAATGTTTTTTTTCTTCTCTGGCAAAATACTTCATAATCCTTGCCATCAATCTTGCCGCGAAATCTTTAAAGGAAGCAGTGGGTCCTCTATCAAGATGTAAAAGATAAAAATTTTCTTCTATTTTCTGAACAGGTACTTCAATATCTCTGTATGCTTCTTCAATCATTTCAAACAGTTTCTTTTCTTCAATTTCTTCAACAGTAAACCTTCTTATAATATGGAAAGCAATTTCTGAATAACTCATATTTTTAAACTTTTCAATTTCTTCTTTTTCAATCCTGGGGATAAAAACAGGCATATAAAGTCCATAATCAGGAGGTTGCCCCTTTAAAATTGCCTCTCTAAAACTTACCAGTGGAGATTTTCTATTTGTACTGCGAAAAAGTAATTTTTTCATTCTTCCACCCGAATGATAATGGTTGGTTTTTTAATGACGTCAAGATTATCTATTTCCTTTATTGCTTTTTTCACATTTTTTTCTTCTGCTTTATGAGTTAACATAACAATTGGGACTGCCTTTTGTGGATTTTCCTGTTTCTGAATTACAGATGAAATACTTATATTGTTTTTGCCAAGAATTTTTGATATTTTTGCCAGAACACCGGGTTTATCAAGTGCGGTAAATCTGAAATAATATCTTATTGAGATTTTATCCATATTTTTTATTGTAAGTTTTTTGTTCTCATAAAAAGGAGGAGATATATATTCTTTCTGTAAAATCTTCTTACCTATCTCAACAACATCTGAGATTACTGAACTTGCTGCTGCTTTCCCTCCTGCTCCTTCTCCATAAAGTAAAGAGTTTCCTATCATATCTCCTTCAATAAAAATTCCATTATACACACCTTCAACAGAAGAGAGAAGATGATTTGAAGGTAAAAGGGCAGGATGAACTCTGAGTTCAAGAAAATTGGAAGATATTTTTGCAATTGCCAGAAGTTTTATTCTGTAGCCAAAATCATAAGCATACTTTATATCAGTGGATTCAATTTTATCTATTCCTTCCACATATATATCTTTCCAACTGACAGGTTTATTAAAAGCGAGTGTTGAAAGAATTGAGAGTTTATGTGCTGTATCCATTCCTGCAATATCAAGAGTGGGGTCTGCTTCAGCATATCCAAGTTTTTGTGCTTTTTTCAAAGCATCTGAAAAATTTATTCCATATTTGAACATCTGGGAAAGAATAAAATTTGTTGTTCCATTTAAAATTCCAAGCATTTTTATAATTTTATTTCCAACAAAACTCTCTTTTAAAGTTTTAATAACAGGAATAGCACCTGCTACACTTGCTTCATATCCAACATAAACTTTATTTTTAACTGCAAGATTGAATATTTCCTTTCCTTTTTCTGAAAGTAATGCTTTATTTGCTGTAATCACAGATTTTCCATTTTTGATACTTTTAACAATGAATTCATAAGCAGGATGAATTCCACCTATGAGTTCCACCACAATATCAATTTCAGGGTCTTCAATAATCTCTTTTACAGAATTACCTGAAATTTCAGGGAAAGGTTTTATCTTCTTTTCATCTCTGTCATATACTCTTTTTATGATAAACTTCACACCTGTCTTTTTTTCTATTTCTCTCTTTTTTCTGGTGAAACTCTTTATGAAATTAAAACCAACCGTTCCACACCCTATAACACCAATTTTTACAACTTTTTCTTCCATTTTAATATAGAGATAAGGGAATAGTATTTCCAAATAGAGATTTTGATGAAAAATAGAGTTGTTTTTGAGTTTCTAAAATTATTTTTTCTTTTTCATTTTTCTCAATCTTTTTTCTTTTTCTCAATTTCACTCCTTCATCCAGATACTTCCTGCTCATAAAATAATTTGCTTTAGGATATTTCCCTTGTATTCCATTTTTTACTGTGTTTTCAGCATAAGTGAGATAAACAAGATATTCATTTTCATAAGTTTTTTCCATTATTTCTCTTTTCAATTTTCTCAACTCAGGCCAGGATGGAATTTTCATAACTTCTCCTCTGACATAATAGTAATAAAAAATATCTTCATTCATAGATTTCAATTTTTCCAGTTTATCGAGGTATTTTTTAACTTCTATCTGATGGAGTAAATTTTTTATTTCATCTGTGGAAAAACCATACTGTTTTGCCAGAGCAAGTGCTTTTTCTGCAAGTTCTTTAACCTTTTCATACTCTCCCTTTTCAAAATATTTTTTCATTTCTGCAAGGAGGTTTTCAAATTCTTTTCTCTTCTCTTCAAGGAGTTTTCTCTGTTTTTCTCTTTCAATTTCTTCCTGCCTTCTTTTTTCTTCTTCTGCAAGTTTTCTTGCCTGCTCTTTTCTATACTGGAGATAAAAATAAGTACCTGTACC
>JAGHCG010000184.1 GCA_021160565.1 bacterium
GAATAAAATATGGATACGTAATTGATTTTTTAAATTTTCATTTCTGGCCTGTTTTTAATCTTGCAGACACATTCATAGTATCAGGAACTTTTCTTTTATTCTTTCTCCACATAAGGAGCAACAATGCATCCAGTATTTATCAAAATAGGTAATTTTGTAATCTACTGGTATGGAGTTATGGTTGCCGGTGGAGTTTTTTTATCATCTATTTTTTTTCAGAGATTGATGCTAAAAATTGGTTATAAACCTGAAGATATTTCAAAACTTATTTTCTGGACAGTTCTTTTTGGAATTATTGGTGGGAGAGTTCTCCATATTCTCGTTCATTTTCCTTATTATTACAGACATCCTCTTGATATTATCAGAATAAGAAATGGTGGACTTGCCGTTGAAGGGGCGATTATTTTTTCACTGATTTTCGTTTTGATTTATTCAAAACTGAAAAACATAAATATTCCTGAAGTTCTTGACTGTATGGCACTCTCCACTCCAATAGGTCAGGCAGTGGGTAGAATTGGTTGTTTTTTAAATGGATGCTGTTATGGAAAGGCAACAGATTTTATTTTTGCAGTTAAATTTCCTCATCTTGAAGAAAAAGTTCACCCAACTCAACTTTATTATACTTTTTCTTATATCCTTCTTTTCATTCTTCTTTATTTCCTATACAGGAAAAGATTAAAAAAGGGAATTACTTTCAGTGCATATCTTATTGGATTTTCACTTATCAGGTATGGTGTGGATTTTTTAAGAGGAGATTTAATCCGTACTTCTTTTATTCTTTATCCCACCCAGTTTATTGCAATATTGATATTTACAATTGGAAGTATTTGTTTATCATCTATAATTATGAAGAATAAAACCTGATTATTTAAAAAGGAGGTGAAAGTGGCAAAACTTGTTTTTAACTATCCTTTTATGGAAAAAGAATATAAACTCGAAAAAGAAGTAATTTACATTGGAAGAAGTACAAATAATGATATCACTATTCCCGATTATAATCTCTTTAAAAAACTACCTCTGGCAACTCAAAAAATGTATATGGGCCAGTTAACAAAAGTTTCAAGAATTCACGCAAGATTGACAAAAAAAGGAGAAACCTGGTATCTTGAAGATGTTGGAACAAAAGGACTGGGAAGTAATTATGGAACATATGTAAATGATGCAAGACTTGAAGTAAAAAAGCCCTATGCTCTCCAGAACAATGATAAATTAAAATTTGGACTTGTTGAATGCACCTTCTCAGAAGAATAATTTGAAACCAGATATCCTGATTTTCTATCTAAATAAAAAAAAGAAAAGAGGTGAGAAAAAAATGAATATGGAGAAATTTACTGTAAAAGCGCAGGAAGCATTAATGGGAGCACAGGCAATAGCTCAGGATAAAAGCCATCAATCTGTTGATACTGTTCATCTTTTAAGTTCACTTATTGAAAATGATGAAACTACTGCAGAGATTTTAAAAGAAGCAAATGTTAATATTGAACTTTTAAAAAGGGATATTGAAAGTGAACTTGATAAACTTCCTGAAGTTATAGGAGAAGCAAGAGAAGGAGTTGTTTACATATCCCCTGCCCTCAATCAGGTTCTTTACAGAGCACAGAAAGAAGCAAAAGAACTTGGAGATGAATATATAAGTGTGGAACACCTTCTTATTGCACTCAGTGAAGTTCCTTCACCAGTTAAAGAAATCCTGAGAAAGTATGATATTTTTAAAGAGAGAATTTTAAAAATAATTAAAGGAATAAGAAATGGAGAAAAAATAACAGATAGAGATGCTGAAAGTAAATATAAAGTGCTGGAAAAATTCACCAGAGACCTTACAGACCTTGCAAGAAAAGGAAAACTTGACCCTGTTATAGGAAGAGATGAAGAGATAAGAAGAGTTATTCAGGTTTTATCAAGAAGAACAAAAAATAATCCTGTTTTAATAGGGGAAGCAGGTGTTGGGAAAACAGCAATTGTTGAAGGACTTGCAAGAAGAATTGTTTCTGGAGATGTTCCTGAAAATCTGAAAAATAAAAGAATTCTTGCTTTAGACCTTGGAGCATTAATTGCTGGAACAAAATACAGAGGTGAGTTTGAAGACAGATTAAAAGCACTCCTGAAAGAAATTGAAAAAAGTGAAGGAGATATAATTCTTTTTATAGACGAATTACATACTCTTGTGGGAGCAGGAGGAGCAGAAGGAGCAATAGATGCCTCAAATATGCTGAAACCTGCTCTTGCAAGAGGTCTTTTAAGATGTATAGGAGCCACAACTCTTGATGAATACAGAAAATATATTGAAAAAGATAGAGCCCTTGAAAGAAGATTTCAGCCAGTATTTGTAAAAGAACCAAGTGTTGAAGAAACTATTTCAATTTTAAGAGGATTGAAAGAAAGATATGAAGTTCACCATGGAGTAAAAATTACAGACAGTGCAATAGTTGCAGCAGCAGTTCTTTCCAATAGATATATTTCTGATAGATTTCTGCCTGATAAAGCAATAGACCTTATAGATGAAGCGGCAAGTAAATTGAGAATGGAAATAGATAGTATGCCTGTTGAACTTGACGAAATTGAAAGGAAAATAACTCAACTTGAAATAGAAAAACAGGCATTGAAGAAGGAGACAAATCCAGAAGTAAAAGAAAGAATAGAAAAAATAGAGAAGGAACTTTCTGAATTGAAAAAGAAAAGAGACCAGTTACGTTCAAAATGGCTTGCTGAAAAAGAAATTGTTGAAAGAATAAGACAGATAAAGCAGCAGATAGAAGTCGCAAGAAACATTATAGAAAAAGCGGAAAGAGAAGGAGACCTTGATAAGGCTGCTGAATACAAATACGGAAAATTAATTGAACTGCAGAAAAAACTTGAAGAGGAAACTGAAAGATTGAAGAAAATACAGAAAGATGGTGGTCTTTTGAAAGATGAAGTAACAGAGGAAGATATTGCAGAAATTGTTTCAAAATGGACAGGAATTCCTGTTTCTAAAATGCTTGAGGGAGAAGTAGAAAAATTAATTCATATGGAAGAAAGGCTTTCAAAAAGAGTTGTTGGACAGGATGAAGCAATATCAGCGGTTTCAAATGCTATAAGAAGAAGCAGAGCAGGCCTTTCAGACCCAAAAAGACCTATAGGTTCCTTCATATTCCTTGGACCCACAGGAGTTGGAAAAACAGAACTTGCAAAAGCACTTGCTGAATTCCTCTTCAATGACGAAAATGCACTTGTAAGAATTGATATGAGTGAATATATGGAAAAACATTCAGTATCAAGACTTATTGGAGCACCGCCTGGATATGTTGGATATGAAGAAGGGGGACAGTTAACAGAGAGAGTAAGAAGAAGACCTTACAGTGTGGTATTACTTGATGAAATTGAAAAAGCACATCCAGAAGTTTTCAATATACTCTTACAGATACTTGATGATGGGAGGTTAACAGATGGACATGGAAGAACGGTTGATTTCAGAAATACAGTAATAATTATGACTTCAAATATAGGAAGCCAGTACATAAC
>JAGHCG010000034.1 GCA_021160565.1 bacterium
ATTTCATTCTTCACCTCTTAATAATTTTACCATAATTAAGTAGTATTATAAAGGTACATAGAACCAAAAAGCAAATTTCTGCCAGTAAATGTATTTAAATCTGTAAGTTTAACTTCTGGTGACAGGGAGAAGCAATAATCATTCCGATGGTTTGTCCAGGGTCTGAAAAAGGAAGGTTTGTTCCCATAACAAGTTGTTTTCCATCTGTAATTTCAACAAGTTTTTCAACTGATTTATAATTCCAGCAACTCCCGATATCGTAATGGAAATTTTTATATTTTTTTAAATAGTGAAGCACTATTCTTATGTGGTATCTTGTCCTGAATTCTGAAAAAATTACAGGCAAATCTGGATGTCTTTCACATATTAATCTTATTCCTTCCCAATCACCAGAATCAACCTGCCATCTAAAGGGGATAGTTGGCTCAATAATCACAGGAATTTTCATTTTTTCAATTATTTTAAATGTTCCTGAATAAACATAATGCGAAAGAGGAATTTTATAAACATTGTGGAAGACCCAGAAAAACTTTACACCTTTTTCAATCCCTTCATTTATATATTTTTCAAAGTTTTCAATATCTCCGCTGTCAGGAGGGGAAATTGCCCAGGAAGGTATCAGTCGTTCGTATTTCTTTATTTTTTCAATTAAAATCCTGTTTCCCTCAACAGGGCTTATTTCTCTTGATAATGAATGATAAACAACTGCTTTTTCAATTGAGTAGGCATCCATAACTTTCAGTAATTTCTCTGGTTCTGTGTATTGTGTCGGTCTTGAAAAAGTTCCAATACCTGCTTTTATATCAAAAAATTTCATTTTTTCACCTTTTTAAAATCCATACCGGAGATGCCCATGCAACTTCTCCATCTTTCTGTATTACCCTCACATAGTAATAAATAAATGGAACTTCTGAAAATTCAGTTTCTGGAAAAAATATTTCTTCTATCGGTTCTGTATCTTTCCACTTTACTTTTAAATCGTTTTTTTCTTTTTTGAATGAGTGTATTATTTCTCCATTTCTTATAATATCAATCTGTTTCAATGGGGCTGTGCCATGAAATTCAATGTAAAATTCTCTTGATTTTTCCAGAGCAGGATTTTCTGAAATTGGAATTTCGTTTCCCATAAAAAAGTGATTAAGTTTATAAAAAAGTATTATTCTTGCTCCTGTTGTTGCAACTGTCCTTCTGTTCCATAAACCATTCCATATTCCCTTTCTTGTCAGATTTTTAGCAAAGACACCAAAAATTCCCTGTTTATATTTTCCAAAGAGAAATTCAGTCCCTGCATGTCCAATATGGTCATCTCCACCAGATGTAAATCCAACTCTCCAGCCCTTTTTTAAAGCAACATTCACAAATCCAATTTTTTTGTTTTTCCCCCGGCTTTCTTCAGGAGGGAGTGGATTGTTTTTATAACTTTCATAACTTCCTCTTACCTGATATATCTCCACCAATCTCTCCTTCTCTTTTTCGTGGTCTTTCCAGTCACACCAGTTTCCAGCGCAGGCAGTATGGTGAGGAATAATTATTGCCTTTTCTCTTTTTAAAACCCGAAATAAATCTCGTGGAGAAGGGTATTCTGTATCGTCTGACCTGTACATTTGCCTGTTATCTTTAAAATAATAAACATTCCTGTCGCCATCCCCATTCTGTCTCCATTTTGCCCACTCATATCCAAGGAAAGTTATAAATTCTTTTTCTTTATTCCATTTTTTAACTGCTTCACATATTTTTTTCCACATATTATCGGTTATTTCCCATAGGTGGTCATGGTCTCCAGGTGCTCCAAAATCAAGACCTGCTTCGTTTTTAATCTGGTGGAAATAATAATTTATTGTTCCACACCCATCTGAGTTTTCTGTATGTCCATGTATCATTCCCCAGTAAAGATTGAGATAATTTTCTTCTGTTATGATCACAGGATTTGTATAAGCCACATTCCCTCTTTTATCCTTAATTTTAAATCTGTAAACACCTTCTTTTTCAATTGAGGTCTGGAATTTTATACAGGTGGTTTTTTTAATTTTTTTTATTTTTCCATCAATTTGCTTCTTTCCAGCATAAACAGTAATTTCAGAGATTTTTTCACAGGAAAGATTGTTATATTTATCTTCAGGTCTTATGAGAATATGGAATTTCTTTCCTGGTTTTACATAAGAGGGGGCATATGCTCTTAAATGGTGTGTTTTTCCGCCGAGAATGTGCATAACACAGGCAGAAATTATTTTTTTCTGATTTTCAGTATTCCAGGAAAAACCACCTGTACGTGGAGCATCAGGAAATTTCACCTTATCCTTATAGAGAACAAAAAATTTGTTAAGCAATCTCATTTCAGGTGCTCTAATCCCACAACATCCTTTTGACCTGTCTCCAAGAATAATTCTGATTGTTTCTCCTTTCTCAATTTTTTCATCTATTTTCAATATAAATGTCTGATTGTTTTCTGTTTCTTCAACTGGAATATTTTTACCTTTAAAATAAGCAGTGATATAACCTTCTTTTTCCGGGTGTTTTGTCTGAACTGGGAAAAAGCCCTTATTATTTCTTCCTCCTGATATCTGAAATTTTATAATTTCTCCCTTTTTAATTTTTTTTGAAATTACAAATTTTAATTCCCATTCTCCATATTTACCAGCAATTGCAAAAGGAGGATTTGCTTTTTCTATTTTTACGGACTCTGGAATTCTAATCGGTCTCTCAAATTCTGGGATGTAAAAAGGAAATCTCTGAAATTCCTTGTCAGACAACGCTTTCAAACCTGGAGGTTTAGCCTCGGGAATGGGTTTTTTAGCCATCAGTAATTTTTTTGATTTTTTCTGCTATCTCCTTCACTTCTTTTTCATTCCAGTTTTCTGAAAGTCTTATCGTGATAACTCTGCTTAAAATATCAAGAGTTTTCGGACACATATCAGGGCTGTAATCAGGTAATTTCCCTTTGTAATAAGGGCAGGTGTAAGGGCATCCCTCTCCTGTTGGAGTTTTCTTTTCAAGTATATGTTCCCAGTATCTGTAAATGTGCCAGTCTCTTATATTTTTATCATATATACCACCTGCAGGAACTTTATTTTCTCTCAAATTTTCAGATATTTTCTTTGCTTCCTCTCCACTTTCAGCAAGAAGTATAAGGTCTGTTGCACAATCACCATCAATATCGTTTATTGGAGCAAGTTTTACTCTTTTAATTCCATTCAGATTTTCCATAAGTATTTTTTTATTTCTTCTTAAAGAATTCAGGTAATTGTCAAGTTTTCTCAATTGAACAAGTCCTATTGCTGCATGAACCTGGCTCATTCTGTAATTCTCTCCACAGAAAAGTTCACCTGGCATTCTTTCTCTTTCATATCTGTTTGGTCTCCAGCAGGCAGCAGTATCATGCCATGACTGTGCTCTTATATAAGTTTTTTCATCATTGGTTATTATCATCCCACCTTCTCCTGTTGCTATTATTTTATAAAAGTCAAATGAAAAACAACCAGCATCTCCAAACGTTCCAAGACGTTTTCCTTTATAACTTCCACCATCTGCCTGTGCACAGTCCTCTATTACTTTAAGATTGTGTTTTTTTGCGATTTCCATAATCCTGTCCATATTACAGGGAAGTCCTCTCATATGGACAGGCATAATTGCTTTTGTCTGTGGAGTTATTTTTTTCTCTATATCATCAGGGTCTATTGTGAGTGTTTCATCTACTTCCGCTATAACAGGAATACCTTTTGTGACAACAACAGAAGAAGCAGTGGCAAAGAAGGTATATGCAGGTACTATAACTTCATCTCCAGGTCCAATTCCACAGGCAACAAGTGAAGCAATTAAAGCAGAAGTTCCAGAATTTACAGCCAGAGCGTATTTTGCTCCAAATTTTTCTGCAAATTCTTTTTCAAGTTGGCCAACTTTATCTTTTTTCCCTTCAGGAACATAATATCTAAAAAGATGGACAGGAGAAAGAGAGGGGTTTTCATCAAGAAGTTTGAAAATTTCTTTTTTTACTTCTTCTTTTAAATCCCACAGGTCAATTATCTCTTTAAGTTCTTCATTTTCTATCTTCATAATCTCCCTCCCTGTATTTTGTGAAAGCGGGCTTTGGTTTGAGAAGTTCAAATTCATGTTTAAAATGAGCACTCCATTTTGAAGCCCATTTTCCAATTTCTTCCCATAATGGGTCAGGAGTATTTTTCAAATTTTCTCTTACCCAATCGTTTAATGTATTTCTCATTTCTTCAAGTTTCTCTTTTTCATCATGAGCAAGATTTATCTCTTCCACAGGGTCAGTTTCAAGATTGTAAAGTTCTTCTTCTGCTCTCAAATAACTTCTTATATACTTCCATTTTCCATTAATAATTCCTCTATATTCATGTCCTTCAACAAAAATTTTATCTCTCCCCTTACTTATTTCAAAAAGAGAAATTCCTTCAAGATGGGATGGCTTTTCAATTCCAAAATATGATAGAATTGTGGGAGCAATATCAATATGCTGGACAAATCCATCAATAGTTTTACCTTTATCAATTAAGGAAGGACAGTAAATTATAATCGGAATATGGATATCTGGTTCAATTATTTTATAGTGAAGGAAATAGTTGTGCTGACCAAGTTGTTCTCCATGGTCAGAAGTTATTATAATGAGTGTTTCTTCATCAATTTTAAGTTCTTTTAATTTTTCTATCACCTCTCCTACAAGAGAATCCACATATCTTATTTCTTCATCATATAGGTCAATTGCAATATATTCTTCACCGGTTGTTTCATATCTCATTTTGAAATTTTCCCACATTTTATCAATTTTCCCCCATCCAGGAACATATTCATATCCAGAAGGTGCTTTTTCAATTTTCAAATCATCTAAATTTCCTGGCTTATGATTGAAAATACCGTGGAAATTTTCAGGATGGTTGTATGGAGTATGAGGGTCCCAGTAATGAACAAAAGCAAAAAAACTTTTATCTTTATGCTCTTCAATCCATTTTATAAGTTTTTCATTTATTTTCTTACCTATCAGTTGGCAGTGTTTTCTGGGATGTCCTGTTGGATTTATGTAATATTCCATTCCTCTCACAAGATGATCCATAGGAGAAGAAAAGTTCATCAAATTATCAAAAGCAGCGGTTGTTATTCCTTTTTCTGACATCTGGATAACCTGAGCAATTGTTGGAATTGTATCATCAAGGTAGTTTAAATTTGGAATATTAAATGGGGTGTTGTAAAATCTGTGTTTTATTGGAGGAAGCCCGGTAACTATTGAAGTGAACCCTGCTCCTGTGGTGATTGCCGTAGAATAAGAATTTTTAAATAAAATCCCATTTTCTGCAAGTTTATCAATATTGGGACTTGTATTTCTGAAATATCCATAACATCCAAGATGGTCTGCTCTTAAAGTGTCAATAACTATAAGAATTGCTTTTTTCATTTTTTCACTCCAGCAATAATTTTTTCAACAAGCACGTCTCCAACATCTTCTCTGAAAGGCATCATTCCAAAAATTCTCGGGACAAAACTTGAGGCATATCCTTTCACTTCAAAATCATATTTTGAAGGAATATATGGAATACTTCC
>JAGHCG010000206.1 GCA_021160565.1 bacterium
ACATACAACAATGGGATATATAAATTATGATGCAGATCTCCAGGTTCATGAAAACTGGCCTTTAAAATGGTATAATTGTCCCCAAAAACCGAGACCTATTTTACCAACAGAATTCAGTCTCCCTTATATTTGTTCTGCCTATTTACGTCCAACAAGGTCTGCTCATTCATTCCAAAAACCAATATGGATAGAATGGGCTGCAGTTTATTATGGAGAAGAACCTTTAAAAGAAATTCTCAAAGAAAAAGAAAAATATGGTAAAGAAAAAGCAGGACAGTCAAAAGAAATTTATGATAAACTTCGTGCATTATTTGCAAAAAATATTCTAAGAGCATGGAGAACTTACGGAATTTCATTTGCCTTCCATGCCGAAGTAAGAAGGTTTTTTAAATCTCATCATAAACCAGATGTTATTAAAATTGACCCAAGAGTTCCATTTTATGTAAGTGATGTACAGGCAACAGAAGGAGATCCTTTTGTTGATTCTCCGTTGAACAGAGCAGGAATTGAAGCAAAAAAAGCACTTTCTCCTTTCCTTGCATATATTGGTGGACCGAATGGAAGATTTACTTTAAAAGACCATACTTATTTTTCAGGAGAAATTGTTAAAAAAGCAGTTATCCTTGTAAATGAGTATGAAGAAAATATCAAAGTGTCTGGAAAATGGAAATTGAAAAATACAAAAGGAATCGTTCTTTTAACAAAAGATTTTAAAACTTCTCTATCTCCAGGGGAAAGAAAAACAGAAGAAATAAAAATTGAATTTAATGCTCCTCAGGTGAAAAAAAGAACTGACTATATAATTGAAATTGAAGTCACTCCTTCAAAAGGTGAAAAACAAAAGGACTATTTTAAAATTACTGTATTTCCACCTGTAAAACCACCTATTGTTTCGTCAAAAATATATCTATATGACCCTGTTGGAGACACAAAAAAATTACTTCAGAAGGCCTCTGTAAAATTTGAAGAAATTTATAAAGAAATACCTGAAAAAGGAGTTCTTATTATCGGAAGGAAATCTTTATCAGAAAAAAGTTATTTCAATACTCTTACTTCATGGAAAACATCATTGGGATATGGAATTGATAATGCGATTGAAAGAGGATTAAAAGTTTTAATTTTTGAACAACCGGCGGAAAATATTCTCGGTCTTAAAGCAGAAGAAAGATGTTGGAGACATGCTTTTATCACTGCGAAAAACCATCCTGTATTTGATGGTCTGAAAGAGGATGATTTTTCTTATTTAAAAGGAGATAGCAATCTTACTCCTGCCTATCCTGACCCTAAAATTCCTCCAAAACTTTCTTATGCACATCCGAAAAGATTCTGGAAATGGGGTAATGATAATGTGGTTTCAACTTTTCCAATTTTCAAACCTCAACTTGGAGCGTATAGAGCATTATTAAGTTGTGGTTTTGAACTGGGGGAAAGCCCATTGATAGAATTTACAAAAGGAGAAGGAAGAATTATTTTCTGTCAGATTGATGTAACAAACAGATATGGAATTGACCCTGTGAGTACAATACTTGTAAATAACCTTCTTTCTTACCTGGATAAAGTTACTCCTCCTGATCCTTCAATTTCAGAACCAACAAATTTACTTGTGGAACCAGAAAAAAGTTTTCCTATTACCGAAACCAAGGATTACATTTTCTCATTCCAGAAACCGGTATGGGGAATAACTCTCTATGATGTTTATATGAGGGATTATCTTAAATTGAAAACTATAAAGGAAGGAAATAAATCTTATCTTTTTGTTGAAAAAAATGGAAAATTTTATCACACTCTTTCTCTTTCACAATTTAAAACAAGATGGCAGAGAATGAAAAGTTTAAGAATTTTATCTGCTTTAAAAATAAATCAGGGAGGTTCATCAAATGAAGGTCCATCATTTTCATTACAGGGAGATAGTTTTTCCCTTTATCCAATTAACTGGCTTGAAGGATTTGTTAATCCGTATTTGCACTGGCGTTGGTAAAATACTAATCTTTAGTACCTTACTTTTGGGATTTCAGAAAGTTTATTCTGAAAATTTTAAGACAATGGAAGACATAATCAGAAGTGCTGCAAAACAACTTTTTGAAAAACCACACAAAGAGGTTTTTTCAATTGTGGAAAAAGAAAAACCCCAAGAAAATGAGTGGTTTATTGTAGATATAAAAAAATACTGTAATGGGGACTTTATAACCTGGACAGGTGATGGTCTGAATTTAAAATATGTTGAACAGGGAGACAGAATTTATTATGGAGTTCCATTCCACATTCTATCCCAGGAAAAAGACAAAAAAACCTGTATAAAAATAAAATCTGAACTTCTATCCGGGTATACAAATCTTGAAATTCCTCTCCAGAAAAAAGTAAAAGCATTGTTCTTTCTTTATACTGGATATTATGCAGTCCCGGGAGATGCTGGAGAAAGAAAAATAATATTTGAATATGAAGATGGAAAAAAAGAAGAAATAAATTTAATTGGTGGGAAAAACCTTTTTGACTGGTTTCCTCAGAAAAGATATGAAAGCGAAAAAATAAAGTATATCCTGGTAAAAACTTCTGAAACAATAATGCCACCTTACAGAAACTTATACATTCTCCTGTGGGAAAACCCATATCCAGAGAAAAAAATAAACAAAATTGTCTTCTATTCAGATGGTAAAGGGAAAAGAGGTATTTTTATTCTGGGAATTACTGGATTACTTACAAAAACTTCTGATTAAATTGACGAGACGAGAGGAAAAATGTGTTATATAATGGTAAAAAGGAGGTGAGAAAATGTTAAGGAAAAAGCACTCAGTAAGAGGATTTACGCTGATAGAACTTCTTGTGGTTGTTGCGATAATAGCGATTCTGGCAGCAATACTACTTCCTGCTCTGAATAAAGCAAGGGAAAAAGCAAGACAATCAGTATGTATGAACAATTTAAAGCAGATAGGACTTGCAGTTCATATGTACAGCACCGACTACGATGGTTATATTCCAAAACTTTTCCCACGCATTGATCCTGTTGATAATAATAACAGGTGGTTTGTTGCTCTTGGAAGGTTAGGCTATTTTGACAGACCAAGACCAAATCTCAAATATTATCAGGTTTTAAGACCAAAAGAAGGTGTTCCTATTCTGAGATGTCCAAGTGCAAGAGTAGTATCAAGCAGTCAACAACCTCAATATGCAATGAATTATATTGGTTTTAGATTTTATGGTTATCCAGATACATTTTTCCCAAAACTTGATAGAGTAAAAAAACCTGAAAAGACAATTTATATTGCTGACCAGGAATATCCTCCTGCTCATCCTGGTCTTGGTCCTGTATGGCAACATACATCTCCTTATGCTTCTCCTGCTTCATACCATTCAGGAGGAACAAATGTTTTATTTGTTGCAGGAAATGTTTCATGGTTATTAAAAAGAGATTTGATAGTTGGGATAGGATGGCCAAATTACGAAAATTCTTCTGTTAAATGGTTATCGGACCAGTAAAGGAGGAGGGAAATGAGGAAAATTTCTCTATTCTTCATTTTATCAGGGATGGTTTTTGCGCAGGTTTCAATAAAGGAAAGGATTGAATCCAAAATTTTAAAAGAATACAGTTTTGATGATTTAAAAATCAAAATATCAAATACCCTTCCCTTTATTGTAGAGAAAGGGGGGAAAGAATTATTTTCTGGGTGTTATTGGGGAGGTCAGGGATGTATTAAAGAAAATGGGAAAACAAAACATACATTTGAAGGATGGCAATTTTCTGATTTAAAAGGTAAAGTAAAAGGAGAAATAATTTCAGAAACACCTCTAACTATTAAAATTGATACAAGAGAAGAAGCAAAGAAACAAAAGGAGCCAGTTGGTTTTTATGAAGAGATAACTTTTATGGGTAAAACGATAAAGGTTAAATATGAATTTGAAATAAATAAGGAAACAAAATATGGAGTTAG
>JAGHCG010000247.1 GCA_021160565.1 bacterium
AAACAATATCCTGTAAAAGTATACTGCATAGACAATGCATTCATAAATTTTGTAAATCCAAGATTTTCTGAAAATACCGGGAGATTAATGGAAAATGTGGTTGCTGTGGAGTTATTTAGAAGAATGGAAAATAATCAGCATTTAGAAATTTATTATTTTAAAGATTACCAGCAAAAAGAAGTAGATTTTGTGGTAAAAGAAGGGTGGGAAGTGAAACAATTGATTCAAGTAACCTATGCTCCTTCAATAAATGAAATTGAAAAAAGGGAAATTAAGGCACTTCTTAAGGCATCTGAACTTCTGAAATGTAATAATCTTTTGGTGATTACATGGGACCTTGAAGAGGAAGAAAAAGTTGAAAGAAATAGAATAAAGTATATTCCTCTATGGAAATGGCTGATAGAAGGAATGGAGAGCAAAGAATAATTGCTGGGGAGGTCGTACCTCTCCAAAAATTATCACCTCGAGGCTAAGCCTCCGCATCTGGATGCTTTGAGGGATAAAGGATTTCAGAAGGTTTTGTTATTTGAGATACTGTTTTATGAATTCTACGGCTTTTCCTACCGTTTTAACTTCAAGTGCTGCTTCCTCTTCCATCTCAATATCAAATTCATTTTCAAAAGCAGCCACAAGTTCCAAACTCTGGACACTTTCTGCACCAAGGTCTTCAACAAATCTGCTTTCTGGTTTTATTTTTTCCTTATCAACTCCCAGAACTTCAGAAATAACTTTTACAACTCTTTCGTAGATTTCCTTATCTTCCATCTATAACCTCCTTATGTTTTTCTGCTTTTTCTTGCATATTCTCTTCTTTCTTCAGATGTCATTTCGTAAACTTTTCTTATAACTTCCTCTTCCTCAGGTAAAAGTTCTCTATCTCTTCTTCCCATAACAATCTTTGCTGTTTCAATTGCTTTTTCTATTCCAAGCCCTTTCATATATTTTCCATTTATGAACCAGCAGAAGGAAGGGAAGTATTTTGGCAGAATACCTGCTGCTGTGATATTACACATTATTCCTGCAACTGTTCCTGTGTTGAAAAGAGTACCAATACTTGTTTTTGTATGGTCTCCTATGAAAGAACCAACTTTAAGAAGACCTGTATCAACAGGTTTTCCATTGAGGTAAACAGTTACATTGCTGTAATCGTTTTTCAAATCACTGTTTGTTGTAAGACCTCCAAGATTTACAAATTCTCCAATATAACTGTGTCCAATAAATCCATCATGATATTTGTTTGAGTAAGAATGGAAAATACTCTCTTCAACTTCTCCACCAACTCTGCAAACAGGACCAAAACTGTTTCCTTCTCTTATGTTTGCTCCTGGCATAATCTGTGTATCTTCTCCAATATAACATGGTCCTTCAATTCTGGCAAAAGGGAAAATTTCTACTTCTTTTTCAATATAAACTGGACCTTTTGAAGTATCAAGAACAACAAATGGATGAATTTTTGCTCCCTCTTCTATGTAAACATCATTTTCATTTCCCACAATACTTGCTTTGTCTGAGAAGTTTCCTTTTATTCCTCTTCTATTTAATTTTTCAAAATCTTTTTTAATTGCTTCAGGGTTGTGATGCATTAAGTCCCATGGATAATTTATAACCAATCTTTTCTCCTCAATATTTTTAATATTTTCTTTGATTCTTTTTAAAAATTCTTCAAAATTTCCATCAAAAAGTTTATTCACATTTTCTTTTTTCACAATTGCATAAACTATATCTTGTCCGGAGACAGCAACTTTTTCTTCATCTTCCTTTATTTCTCCCTCAATGGCAAGCCACCTTCCATTTACAAGTAAAAGGTCATCTTCAAAAAAAGAAGTGTTATTTACGGGGAGAGAAAATTTCTTTTCAATTAATTTTTTAATGTAATCTCTCACCCAAAATCCTTTTTGATAATCAGGAAGAATTGAGTTTATTTTTTCAAAAAGGGAGGAAAAACCACATCTTAACTCAAAAACACTTTTCAGATAGGAAAGGGGAGTTAAATTGCTCCATTTTTCATCTTCATAAATTATAATTTTCATCTTGCCTCTCCTTTTTCAGGTCTGTAAACAGGTTATTGCTACAGTTCCTATTATATCCTTAACTTTTGCCCCTCTTGATAAATCACTTACAGGTTTAGCAAATCCTTGTAAAATAGGTCCATAAGCATCTGCTCCAGCAAGATACTGGGTTAATTTGTAAGCGATATTACCCGCATTTAAATCAGGGAATATTAAAACATTTGCCTTCCCTGCCACTTCTGAAACTTCTTTAACTTTTCTTTTTGCAACACTTTCAACTATTGCTGTATCTGCCTGAAATTCTCCATCAAAAAGAAAATCTTTATATTTTTCTCTGGCAATTTCAACTGCTTTCTGCACTTTTTCAACCAGTGGATGAGAAGCAGACCCTTTTGTGGAAAAAGATAGAAAAGCAACTTTTGGAGTATCTTTCATAAGTTTTTTATAGTTTAAAGCAGTGGCATAGGCAATTTCTGCAAGTTGATTTTCATCAGGAGTTATATTTACAGCACAGTCAGCATAGAAAAACACCCTTCCATCAGGTAAAGCCATTATAAAGAAACTTGAAGCAGAGGAAATTTCAGGCAAATATCCAACTGTTAAGGCAGCAGATTGAATTACATTTGCAGTTGTATTCACTGCTCCAGCAACCATTGTTGAAACTTTACCTGAAGCAACAAGCATTCCACCAAATATAAGGGGTCTTTTTACAAGTTTTTCAGCGATACTCTTTTTTATATTCTTTCTGTGTTCCATATAAAGAGAAACAAGATGGTCAAAGTAATCCACCTCTTCAGGATTTATTATTTCTATTTCAGAGATATCCGCTTTTATATTTTCAGCAACCTTTTCAATTTCTTCTCTTTTTCCAATTAAAACAGGTTGAGCAATTTTTTCTTTTTTCAATTCAGAAGCAGCAATTATAATTCTTTCATCTGTCCCTTCTGGAAATACAACCTTCCTATTTAATTTTTTTGCCTCTTCTATAAATCTCTCAATCAATTTCATCAGTAAAGCCTCCTTCCTATTTTCTTTTCTGCCTCCTCAACAAATTTATAGTAAGAAATTCTTTTTAACTGGGAAGCTGCCTCTTCATCAAGAATTGCTGTGACTTTTGGATGAAGTTGAAGGGCAGAAGCAGTTATCTGGCTTGTAACTGGACCTTCTATTGCCTTTGCAACAACCTCTGCTTTTTTCTTTCCATTTGCCAGAAATATAATTTCTTTTGCTTCAAGAATAGTTCCAACTCCCATTGAAAGAGCAAATCTCGGCACTTCCTCTTCACTTTCAAAAAATCTGGAATTATCTTTTATTGTCTGTTCATCAAGAGCAACAAGTCTTGTTCTTGAAGCAAGGGAAGAACCAGGCTCATTGAAAGCAATATGTCCATCTCCTCCAATCCCGAGAACCTGAATATCTATCCCCCCTGCCTGTTTTATCATTTCTTCATATTTTCTGCAATACTCTTCCACCTCTTCAAGTTTTACAGTTCCATCCGGTACATGCGTATTTTCTTTCTTTATGTTTATTCCTTTGAAAAGATTTTCTTCCATAAAATATCTGTAACTCTGGGGATGGTCTGGTGCAAGCCCATAATATTCATCAAGGTTGAAGGTAATAACTTGGGAGAAATCAAGACCTTCCTCTCTATGCATTCTTATCAATTCCTTATAAAGCCCAACAGGTGTACTTCCGGTTGCAAGTCCTAAAACACAGTTTGGTTTTCTCTCAATTAACTCCTTAATAATTTTCGCTGCCTCTTTACTCATCTCCTCATATGTCTTTTTTATAATCACTCTCATTTTTCCTCCTCCTTTTCTTCATCTTTTTTATCTTTTGAAATTTCTCCCATCTGTTTCAATCCCAGAGAAATTCTTTTATTTTCAGGGTCAATTTCCAGTATCATAACATCTATTTTTTCTCCCTTTCTCAAAACTTCAGAAGGATGTTTTATTGGTTTATCACTTATATTTGAAATATGGAGAAGTCCGTCTATTCCCTTTTCTATTTCAACAAATGCTCCAAAGTCGGTTATGTGATAAACTCTTCCTCTCACAACAGAACCAACAGGATATTTTTTAACAATTTCAGGCCATGGATTTGGTTCAAGTTGTCTTAAACTGAAGGAAATTTTCTGTTCATCTTTCTTTATATCTATAACTTTTACTTTCAGTGTATCTCCCATTGCAACCACTTCTGATGGATGTTTTATTCTTCCTGTCCATGAAAGTTCTGAGATATGTAAAAGTCCTTCAACTCCCTCTTCAAGTTTTATGAAAGCTCCATAATCTGTTATGTTAACAACCTTTCCCTCCACAACAGAACCGACAGGATATTTTTCTTCTATATTTTCCCATGGATTTGCGGTTTTCTGTTTGAGACCAAAAGAAATGTTCTGTTTTTCAGGAGAAACGTCAAGAACTACGACTTCAATCCTTTCTCCTATACTTAACATCTGTGAGGGATGACTTATTCTTCCCCAACTCATATCGTTTATATGAAGCAATCCAACTATTCCATGGTCCACCTCAATAAAAGCACCATAATCAACTATATTTTTTACTGTTCCGGTTAAAAGCTGGTTTTTCTTTAAACTTGCAAGAAATTCTTTATTCTTTCTTTCTCTTTCTTCTTCAAGGTATTTTCTTCTGGAAACAACAACATTTTTTCTCAAGGAGTCCAGTTTTAAAATTTTAAAGAAGGAAGAAAGTCCAATATAACTTGAAGGATTTGTAAGTGGTTTTATATCTGTTTGAGAAGCAGGAAGGAATGCTGTAACTCCTATATCAACTCTGAATCCTCCTTTAACTCTTTTAAATATAACTCCTTCAATTGGTTTATCTTCCCTGAAATGTTTTTCAACATTTTCCCAGTTTAAGATGATATCTGCTTTCTCTTTTGATAAAGGAATAAGACCGTTTGAATCAGGGTCAAGAGATTCTACAACCACATCAACTTCCATTCCCTCTTTTATATTATCCTTCTCTCTTTTGAATTCTTCTCTTGGTGTAACTCCTTCTGATTTATACCCGATATCAATTATCACCTCTTCATTTACAACTTTTATTACCTTCCCTTTAACCATTGAACCCGGCTTGAAACTTGCTATCTTTTCCTCAAGTAATTTACTGACCTCTTCTTTAGCCATTTACTCCACCTCCTTAAATCCTTTATTTTTTATATATTCGGTGACTTCCCTGATAAAATAGTCAGGAGTGGAAGTCCCCGAAGTTATCCCGATTGAATTAACTTTATAAAAAGGTATTTTACATAATTCTTCCAATTTTTCAATATGAAAACTCATTCTGTTATTTTCCTTGCATATTTCAAACAATTTTTTTGTATTTGAACTCTTTTTCCCTCCCAGTATTAACATTAAATCCACTTTTTTGCTTATCTCCTTTGCTTCTTTCTGTCTCTCTTCTGTTACCTTGCATATCGTATTATAAATCAGTATTTCTTCAAACTTTAATTTTTCAATTAACTTTTCAACAATTTCAATATATTTAAAAAAAGAAAGCGTTGTCTGTCCAACAACAGCAATTTTTGAAAACTTAAATTTTCTTAACTCCTTAAAATTTTCAAAAACAATACACTTACTTCCATATTCTTTTAATGCTTTTATTTCAGGATGAAATTTATTACCTATAATTATAATGAAATAATTTTCTATGTCCAGTTTTTTTATCAACTGATGAACTCTTTTTACAAAAGGGCAAGTTGCATCATAAATTTTAACTTCTCTTTTCTTCAATTTCTCAAGTTTCTTCATTCCAAGTCCATGGGACCTTATTATAAAAGGGACCTTTTCGATTTCTTCTTCATTCTCAACAACTTTCAATCCTTTCTCTTTCAGTTTTTCTATCACAATTGGATTGTGAACAATATCTCCTATGGAGTACAAACAACCACTTTTTTCCAGAAGTTTTTCAGCCATTTCCACTGTTCTTTTCACACCAAAGCAGAAACCGATATTTTTAGCAATAATTAATTTTTTCATTTCAGACTTCTTACCTTTTCCATTACAATCTTACCTATCTCAGAGTAATCCTCTTTTCCAAAATATAATGGCTGGCCAATAATAACCTTTACTTTTGTTGGTTTTACAAACTTTCCTCTTACTGGTAGTGCTTTCCCTGTACCTTTAATTTTCACAGGAATTACAGGAGCACTGCTTTTGAGAGAAAGAAAACCAACTCCACCCTTTCCATCTTTTATTTTTCCATCTTCACTTCTTGTTCCTTCTGGAAATATTACAACACCATGGCCATTTTTAATCAGTTTTAAAGCACTCCTTAAAGTATAAGAAGAGGAACTATCTCTTTCCAAGGGAATTGCTCCAAGAATTTGAATAAAAGAGGAAAAAACAGGATTTTTAAATAAGGAAATTTTTGCAAGATAATATAGAGGTCTTGGAGAAGCAACTCCCAGTACTAAAGGGTCAAGATAACTTGTATGGTTTGAAGCAAGTATAAAAGGACCTTTTTTTGGAATATTTTCTCTCCCCTTTACTTCAAGATAAAAGAGAATTTTGAAAAGAATAATTCCAAGCAGTTTCATGCTCATATATATAAACCTTTTCATTTTTTCATAAGTTTCTTTATTTCTTTATATCTTTCATCTTTCCTCAAATTTTCAAGGTCAGGGTCTTTCTCCATATAATTTATATCTTTATAACC
>JAGHCG010000041.1 GCA_021160565.1 bacterium
ATTCTATCTATTCTTTTTAAAATCCATTTCAGTGCTTCTGGATTTCCAAAATTAAACAATTTTTCTTTTCTATTTTTACAACTTAAAAGAAATTCAGGATATTTTTTATAAATTTCTGTTTCAGGCATTACTCTTTCAGGTTCAAACCAAACGATAAGTTTAAAACCGTTTTTGTGAGCATAATCCGAAATCTCTCTGAGACCACCCGGGAAACGTTTCTTATCAGGTTTCCATGTTCCGGTAAAAAACCAGTTTGAATAACCAGTTTCAGGGATTGAGTAATCACACTCATACCACCCAGCATCAAGCCACCAATTATCAATCGGTATTTTTTTCTTTTTATAAGTATCTATAAAAACTTTTATTGTCTGGGAATTACTGTATCCATAAGGAGCAAAGTAAAACCATGCGCCACCACTTAACATAGGAGAAGGTAAATTCCCTTTAATTTTGGGTAAATTATGTTTTATCATCCACCTTCTCCATATATTCTGTCCTTCTATCCAGTTTCCATTATAAAAGAGAAGAACAATTAGAGGAGTTCTTGCTTCTTCTCCTGGATAAAGAGTAAAATGTGTGAATTCCTGTCCTGCTTTAATTCTTAATTTTTTTCCGGTCCTTCTGAATTCTGCTTTCCACTGACCTGGCCATCCAACAGATACGATAATTCCTGAGTTTCCAAATTCAAGATTAAAATAGGGAAGATGTTTATTTGAAGGTCTTCCTCCGGATGTTTTTATCACTTTATATGTGTTTTCTTTAAGTTCTTTCATTAAAGGTCTGTAATCTTCTTTACTTGTGGGAGAGCCAATATGGTAATGGAGAATGGTGTTTTCTTTTTTGAATTCAATCTCCCAGTCAACTGGCAGGATGTTTTCTATAATCCGAGTATTACTTAAAGAATTATTTTTGAAGTATAAAACCCATTCAATTACCGGGAAATCTTTATATTCAATTCCAGAAAGATTTACAATGAGACCAGTTTTATGGATATATTTTATTGAATATTCGGTTTGGTATCTTCCCTCTCTTTTTCCTTTTTCAACTTTGCAATTTTTGAGAAATTCAGAAAAGTTTTTTCTTCCATATTTAAAGGAAATTGGAAATCCTTCTTCCCACCATCTTTTTATAATTTTTGAATAATTCATTTTAAAAGATTTTCAGCCATATATGAACTTCTGTAAAATGTCCCAGCAAAGACATTTTTAAATCCCATTTTCTTTCCAATCTCTTTAATTTCTTCAAAAAATTCAGGAGAAACGAATTCCTTCACTTCAATAGCATTTTCCGATGGTTTCAAATACTGACCAACAACCAGATAATCACATCCCGAATTTATAAGGTCTTCCATCATTTTAAATACTTCTTTTCTTGTTTCTCCAAGACCAAGCATAAACCCGGATTTTGTTATAAAACCATTTTTTTTAGCCTCTTCAATAACTTTAAGAGAAATTTTATAATTTGCTTTTTGCCTTATCACAGGATAAAGGGAAGGAACTGTTTCTACATTATGGGAAATTACATCTGGTCTGGCTTCCATAACAATTTTTAAATTTTCAATTTTACCTTTAAAGTCAGGAATTAGAACTTCAACAAAAGCTCCGGTTTCTTTTACTTTTCTGATAACTGAATTGTAATGGGAAGCTCCACCATCCGGAAGGTCATCTCTTGTAACAGAAGTTATAACAACGTATTTCATATTCAATTTACGGACAGCAGAAGCAATTTTCTCCCCTTCCTTTTCATCAACTTTTTCAGGTTTCCCTTTTTTCACTCCACAGAATTTGCAATTTCTTGTACAAACATTTCCAAGTATCATAAAAGTTACGTATTTCCTGCTGAAACATTCATATATATTTGGACAGACAGCACTCACACACACAGTATTGATTTTAAATTCTTCAAGTACTTCTTTCACATAATTGTAATTTTCACTTATGAAAACTTTCTTTTTTATCCAAGAAGGTATCGGTTGTTTTTTTCTATTATCCATATTTCTTCCAATAGAGGCAATCACTGTTATTATTTCTTTTTTGGCGGAAGATGAACGCTTCTTCCTTCAAAATCTTCAATTGCTTCCATAATACTTTCAGCAAAAATTGGATGGGGATATAAAATTTTCTTTAACTGAGAAACCTTCATTTTATTTTTTACAACCAGAGAGGCAAAACTTACAAGTTCAGTTGCTCCTTTCCCAATCATATGAATTCCAACAATTTCATCTGTTTCAGCATTTACCACAATTTTTGTCATTCCTTCAATTGATTTTTCTGCATATGCCTTTCCAAGAGCAGTATATGGAAATTTTCCAATTTTTACTTTTATTCCTTTCTCTTTTGCTTCTTTTTCAGTTAATCCACATACTCCTATTTCTGGGTCTGTGAATATTGCCTCAGGAATGTTTTCGTACTCCATAAATGTTTCTTTACCTGCTATGTTTTCCACTGCTATTTCTCCCTCTTTTGTTGCAACATATGCAAGTTGATATTTCCCATTTACATCACCAATTGCATAGATATTTTCAATATTTGTTTTTAATTTTAAATCTGTTTTTATTCCATCTTTTTCAGTTTCAATATTTACCCCTTCTATTTCCGGCAATAAAGGTTTTCTTCCTATTGAAAGTAGTATTTTTTCTCCCTCTATTAAATCACAACTATCCAGTTTTTTCCCGAGGTTTATTTCAATCCCTCTTTTTGAAAAAGAATTTTTAAGTATGTTTACTATCTCTTCATCTTTTCCCGGAAGCAGTGTATCCATCATTTCATAAATTTTTACCTTAACCCCAAACTTATTCAGAATTGAGGCGAATTCACATCCAATAACTCCTCCACCAATTACCGCTATACTTTCAGGCAATTTTTCAAGATTCCATAATTCATCACTTGTTATAACTCTTTCATCATTCTTGAAACAATCTGGAAGTGAAGGATATGAACCTGTTGCTATGATGATATTTTTCCCTCTGATGGTTTCTCCATTTACTTTAACTTCATTAGCACCAACTATACTCCCTTTTTTATTAAATACATCAATTCCATTCTGTTTGAGGAGAAAATTAATTCCGGCTCTTAATCTCAGAACCACATCAGTTTTTATCTCAGAAATAATTTTCTGCCATTCAAAACTGGTGGTTTTATAAATTGATTTGAATTTACTTTCTTCAATTTCTTCAGATATCCTGTAAAGTGCTTTTGTAGGAATACATCCTCTATTGAGACATGTTCCACCAATTTCTTTTTCTTCTATGATTGCGGTTTTAAGTCCATACTGAGAGGCTCTTATTGCCGTAGGATATCCACCAGGTCCCGCTCCAATAACTATTACATCATATTCCATTTTACTTTCTTTTTGTAAGTTCTATGGCTGCTTCTTTGAGGTTATTAAATATAAAATCTGGTTTTTCTTCAAATTTTTCAATATCCTGAGGTTTTGTTGCTCCAGAAAGTAAAAGAACAGTTTTTGTTCCAACGGATTTTCCTGCTTTTATATCTTTCTCAGTATCACCTATGAAATAAGTTTCTGAAAATTCAAAATCTTTTATTTCTTCCTTTGCTTTTAACAACAATCCTGGTTTTGGTTTTCTGCATGGACAATTTTCTTCTTCTGTATGGATACAGTAATAAACTTTCAATATTTCAATCC
>JAGHCG010000211.1 GCA_021160565.1 bacterium
GAATAGAGATAGAAGAAAATATTGAGGCAATAAAAAAAGTATCTGAATTACTTGAAATGGGGAAAATTGTTGCTATAAAAGGAATAGGTGGGTTTCATTTAGCCACAATTACTGAAAAAAAGGTAATAATTGAATTGAGGAAGAGGAAGAAAAGACCAGCAAAACCTTTTGCTCTTATGGGAAGGGATATAGAAACAATAAAAAAATATTGTTTTGTTTCAAAAGAAGAAGAAAAACTTCTCCTATCTCCTCAATCTCCCATTGTTCTTCTGAAGAAAAAAAATAACTTCCTTCCAGATGAAATTGCTCCTTCTAACAAATATCTCGGCTTTATGCTTCCCTACTCTCCAATTCATCATCTTCTTTTCCATTTCGGTAAATTTGATACTCTTATTATGACAAGTGCCAATATTTCTGAAAGACATATAATTTATGATGACGAAGAAGTATTTTCAAATCTTAAAGATGTGGCAGATTTCTTCCTAATTCATAACAGAGAGATATATAAAGGATGTGATGATAGTGTGATAAGATACTTCCCTGAAATAAAAAAAGAAGTTTTTATAAGAAGGGCAAGAGGTTATGTTCCCTCTCCAATTCAGGTAAATTTTGAAATAAAAAAAGAAATAATTGCTTTTTGAGGAGAATTGAAAAATACATTTGCACTCGGAAAAGGAAGAAATGTCATTCTTTCCCAGCATATAGGAGATATGAGAGATTATGAAAATTTCCTTTTTTTTGATGATAATTTAAAACATTTCAGAAAAATATTTGAAATTAATCCTGAAGTTATTACTTTTGATATGCATCCTGAATATCTTATCTCAAAATATGCAAGAGAGATTGCAAAAATTCATAACCTTCCTTCTGTTGAGGTTCAGCATCATCATGCTCATATTGCCTCGTGTATGGCTGAAAATTTTCTATCTGACAGAGAGGTTATAGGAGTATCTTTTGATGGAACTGGGTATGGAGAAGATGGGAAAATTTGGGGAGCAGAGTTTTTAATATGCAATTACAGAAAATATGAAAGATTTGCTCATCTTCAATATATTCCTTTACCTGGTGGAGAAAAGGCGATTGAAGAACCATGGAGAACAGCAGTGAGTTATTTATACCATACATTTGGAGCAGAATTCTTTAATCTTGATATTGATTTTTTGAAAGAAATAGGAGAATATAGAATTGAAAGTTTAATAGAGATGATGAAAACCAATATAAACTGTCCTCTTGCTTCAAGTATGGGGAGACTGTTTGATGCAATAAGTAGTTTATGCTGTATATGTCATAAATCAAACTATGAGGGAGAAGCAGCAATTATGCTTGAAATGAAAATCAACCAGGAGAAAGGTGAGCCATATTTATTTGAAGTGGAAGATGAAGGTGGAGTGAAAATTATAAAATTTGATGGAATCATAAAAGGAGTGGTGGAAGATTTAAGGAAGAAGGTGAGAGTTGAAAATATATCTCTCAGATTTCATCTTACAGTTGCAGAAATTATAAGAAGAATATGCAGAGATATAAGGGAAAAGAAGGGAATAAGAGAGGTTGTTTTAAGTGGTGGGGTTTTCCAGAATTTTTTTCTTTTGAAGAAAGTGTATAATTCTCTGAAAAAAGATGAATTTGAAGTTTACACACATAACAAAGTTCCTCCAAATGATGGTGGAATTTCTCTCGGTCAGATAGCAATTGCTTCCCATCTCCTTTAGGTCAAACCCGGTTTGTCCCAGAATTTGTTTATAGGGTAGGGAAGTGATAAAATAACTCTCAATGAATTTTTGGAAGAAAGGGGGATGTGATGAGAAAACAGAAAGTGATTATACTTGGTGATGATGGAATGATACCTGAGGTGGTATGGAAATTAAAAAGAAGTTTGCCAAATATTAACAGGTTAATTAAAAAAGGAATATTTACTCCTACTCTTCCCTCTCCTCCGGTTGATACTCCGACAAACTGGACAACAATTGCAACAGGAGCATGGACAAAAACACATAAAATAAGAGGTTTTTCTATTCGTGTTCCTGGAAAAAATCTTGACCAGTTAATAGGAACTTTCAATAACAAATCTCTCTGTAAGGCAGAATATCTATGGGAAGCAGCGGAAAGACAGGGTAAAATTTCAATTCTTTTAAGTTATCCAACTGCCTGGCCTCCAAGAAATGTGAAGAAAAGCATGATTGTGGGAGGAGATGGTCCTTTTATTTCTCAGCAGTGGTGTATTGTTCCGGCAGAATACTATTATGTTTCAAAAGAAAAATTAAAAAATGCTGAAAGGATAAAACTTGTAAAAGGAAAAGGCTGGAAAAATTTACCCGAAAGTAAAAAAAATCCTCTGGAAGGAATTATTTTTCTTGAAAAGGGGACAAAAGCAACCTGGACAAAAGATGGATGGAAAATTCTTGGAAGACAGGAGAAAGGAGAAAAATTTTATTATATTTTACTTCTGGATAGAAAAGGGAAAGGATATGATGAGATTGTTATTTCAAAAGAAAAAGATTATGAAAAGAAAGTAGCAGTTCTTAAAGAAGGAGAGTGGACAGAATGGCTGGAAGAAAACATTCCAGGAAAGGGAAGAGGGAGTTTTAAGTTTAAACTTGTAAAACTTTCAAAAGATGGAAAAGAAATCGGGATTTTCAGAACACCTGTGGATATACTTTCTGGATGGAGTTATCCTGAAGAATTGGGAGAAGAAGTTTTAAGAAATGCTGGCCCTTTTCATCAGGGATTTGAGTTGAGTGCCTTTATTGGTTTTGTTTCTGGATGGGCTGACTTTTCTCTTGTTGAAGAAACAATAAAAATGCAGTCAAAATGGTTTTCCGATGTTTCCAATTACCTTACCTCAAATTATGACTGGGATATTCTTATTCTTCAATTACATATTCAAGATGCTTTAAATCACAGAGTTTTAGGATATTTGTCTGAAAATTCTCCCTTTTATGATAAAAAAATAGCGGATAAATACTGGGATTATATTCTTGCCACCCATAAATTGACCGATAAACTTGTTGGTGAAATTCTGGAAAAATGTGCAGATGAGAATACTGTTTTTATTCTTCTTTCCGACCATGGAGCAATACCTGTTTACAGAGAAGTTTTACTGGAAGCAGCATTGATTAAAAATGGATACCTTGATTTTAAAGAAGAAAATGGAGAAGTAAAAGTAAACTGGAAAAAGACGAAAGTCTGGATTGATGGATACAATTGCTGGATAAATCTTAAAGGAAGGGAACCGGATGGAATTGTTGAAAGAAAAGATTATGAAAAAATGAGAGATGAGATAATAAGATTTCTTTACAGTTTGAACGACCCTATTACAGGAGAATGTCCCATTTCTGTTGCGGTGAGAAGGGAAGATGCTGAAATGTTTGGTCTTGGCGGAGAAGTCGTTGGAGATATTGTATTCTTTATGAAAGAAGGATACTGGAATACAAGAGTGGGAGAAGCAGGTTCATGGAAAGAAATAGCAAAGTATAAGAGTGGAAAGAAAAGTATTTATAGACCCAAAAAAGGTGGAATTCCTGTAAGAGTGGGTTCTCATGAGTTTATACCTGGAGCAGAACTTGATGGATTTTCAAACAGAGGAACTTTAATTATTTCGGGTTCTGGAATACCTGAAGGGAAAGTTATTCCTCAGGTAAATCTTGTTGATGTTGCTCCCACTGTATGCAGAATTCTGGGAATAGAGCCACCAGAAAATAGTGAAGGCGTGGATATTTTAAGCCATTATTTGAGAATTTAAGGAGAAGAAAAATGTGTCTTGCAATTCCTATGAGAGTGATTGAAGTGGAAGGGGAAGAAGCACTTGTGGAAATTGGAGGAGTTAAGAAAAAAGTTATTATAAACCTTGTGAAAGATGTAAAAATCGGCGATTATCTTATAGTTCATGCTGGTTTTGCAATACAGAAACTTGACGAAAAAGAAGCATTTGACACTTTAAAACTTTTGAAAAAAATGGAAGAATGAAATATATAAAGGAATACAGAAATCCAGAAATCATTAAAAGAATATTATCAGAAATA
>JAGHCG010000197.1 GCA_021160565.1 bacterium
GAACTTGCAGATAAGTTACCGGAAGACAGGGAAGTATATAAATTTCTCTATAGTTGTCACAAGTTAATATTAAAAAAGGAAAAAGTTGAAAAATCATGGGAAATAATAAAGAAATTTATTGAATTTCCATGGGTAAGTTATCCCAGAGTCTGGACTTTTATGGCACAGATAAATTTTGCAAATAAACTTCCTTCGTTGGAGGAAAGAATAGAATGGTTAAGAAAATGTGTTGAAATTCTGCCTCTTAAATTTTCCTGTATTGCTGAAGGGAAAATTATCTTTCTTTTAAGCAGAAATGCAAAAGAAGAAAAAGATTATAAAAAGGTTGCAGAGGAATATGAAAGATACTTCCCTATGCTGAAAAAACTTGGAAAAAGATATGCTTTGATAGATAGTTATTATAAATGTGGTAAAATATATGAGGAAAAAATAAGAAGAGCAAATGAAAGAGCAGCCCAGATGTATGAAAATGCAATAAAAATTGACCCCACTCATCCTGTAGCAGAGAAAGCAAAAAAAGCACTGGAAAATATTAGATAAAATGGACAAAAAAAGGCCAAATATTATTATTTTTTTTACTGACCATCTCAGAGCAGACCAGGTTGGTTGTTATGGGAATAAAAGTGCCATTACTCCTGCTATAGATAAACTGGCAGAAGAAGGTGTAATTTTTAAAAATTGTTTTTCGCAGAATCCCATATGTATTCCTTCCCGTTCAAGTATTTTAACAGGAAAATATCCTCATAATATTGGAGTTTATACAAATGACTACTGCATAAATAAAGAAGAAATATGTCTGCCTGCGATTTTAAGAGAATATGGGTATAATACTGCGGTCATAGGTAAATTACATCTTTATGAAGAGAAAGTACATAGATTCAATGCAGACGATGGTTTCAATTACAGATGTATTCTTGAAGGAAAATCTAATATATATACTCATGGAAAACCAAGTTACCCTTACCTGGATTTTTTAAAAAGAGAAAACTGTCCACTCCCTTCCTGGTCTAAAATAGGAAACTTTTTTGAGAATCTGGGGTGTGTAATTTCGCCTTATGATGAAGAACATTATGTGGAAGGATTTATAGCAGAGGAAGCAATAAAATTTTTAAAAGAAAGTTCTTCACCCTTTTTCCTGTGGATTGGTTTTTGCAGTCCACATCATCCTTATGACCCTCCTGAATCATGTCTTCAATTATATAAAAATGTGGAGATACCCACTCCTGTTTATTCACCTGAGGAGATAAGAGGAAAACCATCCTTTTTCCGCGCATTCCAGAAAGACCGTCTTGATAGATGCAAATTACCATATAAATGGGAAAAAGAAGAAATAGAAAGAATTTTGAATATAAAACGTTATTATCTGGCTACTGTTACCGCGGTGGATAGACAGATAAAAAAAATACTTCACTATCTGGAAGAAACTTCTAATCTTGACCCTACCATCATTATTTTTATGAGCGACCACGGAGATTTCCTTGGAGACCATGGAGTGATATTTAAAGGTGCATTCCTTTATGACTGTATGATACATGTTCCACTTATTATAAGCAGTAAATTGTTGAAAAATAAGGGCATCATCATAGAAGAAATGGTTGAAAATATAGATATTTTCTCCACTATCCTGGAATTTGCAGAAATTCCATTTTCTCAAAAGATATATAGTAAAAGCCTTGTTCCAGTTATGGAAGGGAAAAAGAAAGAAAGAGAATATGTATTTTCTGAAGTCCTTGGTTCAAAAATGGTCCGCTCACTTCAGTGGAAACTTATTCACCATAGCCACACAGGAGAAAGTGAACTTTACAATTTAAAAGAGGACCCTCATGAACTTGAGAATTTATCCGAAAAGAAGGAATATTCAGCAGAAAAAGAGAAATTAATAAATGTATTGCTTGATTTTTTATATACAACAGATGGAACTCCAAAACAGAAGTATAAAAAGAAAGAATCAACAGACCCTCTTACAGGAAAAGAAACCACTTATTATCCTATTCAGTAAAATCTACTTTTTTAAAATCTTTTCTCTTTTGATTTGAAAACTCTATATCCTTTCTCATCTACTTTTAAAACATAATGGCAATTTTTTCGCAGGATTTCCCTCTTCCGAATTTCCTTTCCTGTAATGTCCAGCACCCAAAGGAAGGTAAATTTTGAAGTATTCACAACATCATCTATACTTTTCTATTTTCGCACCTTATATTGAATCTCCCTCTTTTTCTCTCAATTTTAAAATCTGTTCAGCAATTTTTTCTCTTAAAATTTTATAATCACACTTTTTTCTATTCATATAATAACTTCCTTCCTCCAATAGATTTCTGAACCATTCTTTATCTTTCACCAGATTTCCTAAAATATAAAGGTATTTATAATCCTCAATTGATTCTCTTATTATTTCTCCCCTTACAGACCTTAAAAGTTTATGATTTTTCCTATCCGGGTAAAAGACACATTCATAAGGGGTTATCAGGTTCCAATTTAAATCTTTATAAGACAACTTCTCTTTCTTTCTATTTTTGTTTATTGCATACAAATTGGAATAAATACACAGAGTTCCATAAATAGCAATTCCATCAACCTTATATCTGTAACTATCCCAGAAGAAACTCCTTGTATTTTCATGTGCTTTGGTTAGTTTGAATAAGCCAAGACAATCATACCACCAGAATCTCTGACCTTTCTTTCTTAAATTTTCTGCAAAATCAAACCAATCATCTTTTCCCACATCCGATAAAATCCATGTATCCATAATATCAGAAATTACTGATAAAACTTCTGGATAAGTAGCATTCATTGCACAGAAAATCTTCAATCCTCTTTCCCAGTAAGGTTTCCCCCATTCTTTCCACATTGGAATATTCGGTTCATCAAGAAAACAATGAACCATATTCATGAGATTTTTTTCTTTCAGATGTTTTATATAATCATCTATCCAGAGATAATTTTCAATAACCTTTCTGTATTTTGGAGAACGGAAATTTATTCTCTTCTTTTCTCCTTTTTCTGTTATTGCATAACTCTTTGGTCTATTGGGAAACGGAAGTGCTCCAAATATATATTTGAAACCTTTCTTTCTTGCTTTCTCTATATAATGGTCAAATCTTCTATAATCAAATGAATATCCATCTTTCTTCTCAATCCAGTCAACAAAATCATAACCTATTCTTATGGCATTCTGACCCTGCTGTCTTACTTTTTCCCACCAGTCATCATATATCTTTTCAACCTCCTTTTCATCATCAGGATTAACTCCAAGAAATTGAGCGAAATTACTCACATTTATCTGGTCCCATCCATAAAATGGAACTGGTAGTTCATCTGGAAGTACAAAATCCCATACAGTAATTTCAACAGGTATTATTTCTTTTTTGAATCTTGAAATAATCTTTATCTCTCCATAGTATTTACCCGCTTTTGCATTTTTGGGAACCGAAAATGATATCCAGAAAGGTTGTGTAATATCCTTTTTCAAAGAAATTTCATTTGTTTCCAGAATTACATCATACCATTCCATTGAAGAATATTTCCGTGAAGCAATCACCTTACATTCCGGTCCGGGTAATTTATCCTTTCCATTTAAACTTTTCAATTCAGTTCCCTCAACTTCCACTCTCTCAATGTCCCGATAAGAGGTTAGTACCAAATAAACAGATTCTTTCTCGTTTTTCGCTACTTTTAAAGAAATCTTCTTCCTTTCTTCAATATTTCTGCTATATTTAAAAACCTTTCTCATCGAATCCTCAACCCATACATCAAAAATCTTTTCTCTTTTCCTTTTTGATGGAATTTCCCTCAGAATAAAATTCAGTGCATATAAAAGCCCTCTTTTGTCATATCCTCCTATAAAAACCAGTGGTGCCTGAGTTACAGAATAATTTTCATAAAATTTTATTATTCCTTTATTTCTTCCCGGATAATTTTCTGATATCAAATCTTCTATTGCAGATAGATTATTTATAAGAGAATTGGTCTGTGGAGTTCCTATTACACATACTCCTCGTTTATAGTAAAAAGAATCCCAGTTGATTGGTTTTGCTACTGTTATTGATTGCCCTGTCTTTTTTGCCAATCTTTCAATAATTCTTTTTTCAGATGGAGATGTTTTTTCTCCATAAAGAATGGTAAAATTAACTTTCCCAAAAAACTCTTTAACCTTTTCAATTTCCTCTTTTCTGTAAACCACTTTCCCTTTTGGTTTTAAAAACTTTCTCACTTCTACTGTTTCAACATCTGGAAATTTATATTTTTTCAATAAATCTGCTTTTTCTTCCACATTTTTTTCATCAAGATTTTCAAAACTTCCTATTTTAACACTCGTTTCCCATTTTTCGCCAGGTTTTAAGATTATATTTTTATAAATCAATTCAAATGTTGTCCCCCCTCCCTGCCAGTTATAAAAACCAGCAAGTTCATCCAAATTAAAGGTAAGGATAAAACCTCTTTTGGTGGGCAAATGGATTGCAGCAATCCATCCATCAGATAAAATTCCGAGATTCTTTCTGAAAAATTTTTTTACAGCAAGCATATCATTTTTCCATCCTGGTGCAACTGCTGTAAAATTACATTGTTTCCTTGTTAAATCTTTAATATCATAATCAATTTTGAGAATTTCCTGTCTCATCGGAAGAAGAAAAACTGCTCTTTTTGTTCTTTCTTCTTCAACAAAATTTGTAAAATTATGCATCCAATAATTGAAACTTTTATCTTTTGAAGTTTCATTTATAAATGTAAATCTTATTTCTATAAAAGGTTTCTTTTCTTCCATTATGTATATCTTTTTTAACGGACCTGCATCAAATCTTACTTTCATTATTCTTTTATCCTTGGAAAGTCCGCATTTTTCCAATCTGTAAAATTTACTTAAGGAAAAATTTCCTGTGAAGAATCTTTCAAATGCTATATGATTACTTGCAAGTCCATAAATCATTTCAAATTTTCTCCTCACAAATTCTTTTCCTTTATGTTTCCACGAGATTATCTGTCCACCTTCTTTATTTATCCCAATTTCTATTATTCCATTCTTCAAAACAACCTCTTTAATTCCATCTCCATTTAAATCTTTAAAACTTATCTCACATTTACAATATGCGTTACGATAGAAAAAAAAGAATAAAAATACCAAAAGAAATAATCTCTTCATGGTCTCCTACGTTCTTTAAGTTCCAGTATCATCTGTGCTATTTCTTCTTTTGCTTTCAAGTAATCTTCTATCTTATTTTTTTTGAATGGCATAATTGTTGGAATGAGGTTATTTACAATTTTATTCACCTTTTCTTTATATTCTAAGATGTCTTTTCCTTTTTCTTTGCTTTTTCTATTTCATTTTTTAATATCCATAGATACATATAATCCTGGAATGAATCTCTTAAATTTTCAAATCTAATACTGCTGATAATGCTCTTTCTTTTATAATCTGGATACACAATAAAATTTAATCCTTCAGAAGTGAAAGTATACGGGTCATAAACCCAGTTGGTGCCAATTTTTAAATTAGGTGGTACTCCTATTGTTCCCCAGCAGTTACCGCCTCCCCACATAGCCATTCCTTTAAGTTTATATTTGAAAGTTGTCCAGACCATATACCTTATATCCATAAGGTCTGCATTCAATTTTGTATCCGGTGCTCCAGAACTACATTCATACCACCATATCTCTTCTCCTTTTTTTAAAAGTTCTGTAAAATACTCAAAAACTTCTGGAACTCCATATCCAAGATAATTGGGAACCCAGATATTTAACTTCCCTTCAATTTTTTTAAGTCCTTGTAGATAAAGATTGTTTAAAGCAGCCATCGTTTTTATCCCCACCCGGTTATATGGAGCACAGTGTTTTGCCGCTATATCATAATCTCTCGGTTCATCAATTACATAAACAACCGCTTTATCCTTCCATCCATTTCTTTCTAAATGAGAAGATAAATCAGAAAGTACTCTTTCCCTTGCATCTTTTACATTTACAGAAGTAAAATTTACCTTTACTTTCTTGCCATTCCATAACTGTGCTATGTGTGGTTTAATATTAGGAAACACTATCTGGTAATTTCCCATTCCTGCCTCTTGGTACATTTTCCATACTCTATCAAAAAGAGTATAGTCGAAGGTGATATATCCATCTGGTTGTATTACCCATTTTATTTCCTGAGGAATATGACGTCCTACATTCATACCATGCTGGCTATACTCTTTTGCAACACGTGAAAGGGCAAGAAACCATTCTTCATCATCCTTACAGTCCAAATATTGAAATAACTGCTCGGGTCTATAAAAACCATAAAATTTCAAAGGGTTATGTTCAGGAAGAGAAAAATTTCTCACTGCAATCTCTACAGGGATTTTTTTTGAAATATTACCTGCTTTTACATATATTTCTCCTCTATAAATCCCTGCTGGTGTATTTTCCGGAATATAGTAAGTTAACCAGATTGGCTGGGTTTTATTTTTTTCTATTATCTCTGGTTTATTCCAGAATAACGGGTCTGGTTGATGCTCAAAATATAACTTTGGATTTAAATTATATCTTTTGATATATTCCTCAGAAAACCTTTTCGGAACAAATCCAACATATCTTATCTGTGGCTGTGGAATAC
>JAGHCG010000230.1 GCA_021160565.1 bacterium
ATTTTATAAAAACTTACAGAAAATCCCGAATTTTTCTTTTGTTCAGGTTCTTCAATCATATCTCCAGTTTATAAAAGGAAAAACTCCTATTATATCTCCACATGAATTTCAGGATAAAATTGTAATTGTGGGCTCTACTGCTTCAGGTGCTTCTGATATAAGACCAGTTTCAGGGGTATCAAATTATCCTCTTTTTGGAATTCATGTAAGTTTTCTTGAAAATTTTATAAATGACACATTCATAAAAAAAATTGATAATCCTGCTACTTTTCTGATTACCTTTTTTCTTTCTTCATTTACACTTTCCATCTCTTCAATGATTTCTCTATGGATGGGACTGGCATTTATTATATTCTTTTCCTTCCTTTTTGTATATTTTTCTTTCTGGATTTTCAGTACTCATTCTCTCTGGATTAATATTTTTGCTGGTGTTTCTTCCATAATAATTACCTATCTTGTTTATATTGTGTACCAGTTTATATTTGAAAAAAGAGAAAAATTGAAAATAAAAAATCTTTTCAAAAAATATCTTTCTCCTGAAGTAATGGAGAAACTCCTGAGTTATGAAAAAGAAATAACTTTGAGCGGGGAAGAGAAATATATCACAGTAGTTTTTGCAGATATAAGGGGATTCACTTCAATTGCTGAAAGATTATCACCTGAAGAAACATTTGAATTCCTTAATAAAATTCTGAGTGTGATGGCTAAATCAATTTTCAAGTTTGGTGGAACTCTTGATAAATTTATTGGAGATGAAATTATGGCAATTTTTGGAGCACCTGTTGAGGATAAAGAGCATGCGAAAAAGGCTGTCTTTGCTTCAATTGAAATGATGAAAAATATGAAGAATGTGAGCAAATTTGTTAAAATAGGTATTGGAATAAACACCGGTAAAATGATGGTCGGAAATATCGGAACAGAAGAAAGGATGGAATATACTGCAATAGGAGATGCTGTAAATCTTGCTTCCAGAATTGAAAAAATAGCCGGTCCAGAAGAAATTTTGATTACTGAAACTACTTACCACCAAGTTAAAGATGTTGTGAAATGCGAGTTTCTTGGGGAAAGAGAAATTAGAGGAAAAGAAAAGAGAGTGAGAATTTACAGAGTAATATGGGAGGAGCAAAAATGAAAAAAATACTTATTGGTTTGGTTTTTCTTATATCTTTCCTTTTATTTTCTTCTGGAAATCAACCTGAAATAATTCTGGTGAAAAAGAAAGGAAACGTTTATTACTGGGATATAATTGATAAGAAATGGACGGTGCTACCTGTAAAAAGTAAATTAAGAGTTGGGCTTTTTATAAAAACTGGAGATAATTCAGAAGCAATTATTTCTTTTGGGAAAAAAGCAGTTATAACAATTTCCGAAAATTCTGTTATAAGAATAACAAAATCTTTATTTGAAAAAGAGAAAATTAAAGAAGTGAAAATCCAGATTCCAAAAGGTAAAATCTGGGCAATAGTTGAGAAATTACCTGAAGCACCCTCTAAGTTTGAAATAGAAACTCCAAATACCATAGCGGGAGTGAGAGGAACAGTTTTTATGGTTAAATATCAGACGGAAGATAAATCCACAAGAGTTGCTGTAATTAAAGGACAGGTTGGGGTAATCTCTAAATTTACAAAAAAATATGTTTTGCTTAAAGAGAATATGGCCACAACAGTGGTTGCAAATAAACCTCCTGTTCCTCCACAGGTTCTTGAGGAAAAAGAAAGACAGGAATGGGAAAGATGGAAACAATCAATTCCTTTTTCTGAAATTGGAATTGTGGGTGGGATAGCAGAAATAAATGCATTACAGATGAGAGAAGCATCCAGAATTGTCAGAGAACTCGGAATTGCAAAGAAAGGAACAAAAAAAGTTCTTCAGGATTTTGAAAAGATTGAAACTGCTATTTTGCTTTATTATGGAGATACAGGGAAAGTGCCATCTAAATTGAAAGACCTTATAGAAAATCCTGGAATTGCTGGATGGAAAGGACCTTATCTGGGAGCAGGAACCAATTTCATGGACCCATATGGAAGACCTTACCAGTACAGAATTAAAAAAACGCCCGGTGGGAAAAAATATATAGAACTTTTTACTTTTGGTTTTATTGGTGCAACAGGGCAGACATATGGAGAGGAGAAGAAAATTATATTCATTGACAAACTTGATGAGATGCTTAAGAAAAAACTTCAGGAGACAGGAAAATAATCAGAGTGCTTTCTCTTCAATTTTTTCAACAACTTTTTTCAAACTTCCAGGAAGTTTATGGATGAAATAAGTATTGGGATAATTGAGAATTTTTGTATTGAACTGTTTATCTGTTAAAGCAGAATAATAGACAATAATTGTTTCTTTATATTCAATGAATTTTCTCAGATAATCTCCCACATTTCCTCCATATCCCATATTCATAAGGTCAATTACTGCTCCATCAATTTCTGGCTTTTCTCTTTCTATATCTCTCATAGCAGAGGCAGCATCTGAGTATTCAAAAACATTATGTCCTCTTCTTTTAAATTCTATAACAAGCAGTTTTCTTGTAACATCATCATCTTCAACAATAAGAATATTCAGTCTTTTTTTCGCCTCTTCCATTTTTACCTCACCCCCTTTTTTTCAAGGAATCTTCTTGCTATTTCCCTTAACATTTCATCTCTTGACCTTATGGTTAGAAGATGCTGAAGAACTATACTTAAAGAAGTGAAGAAAATCAGGATACCGCCAATTCCACCCAGAAGATTTGCTATTTTTATAGAAAAAGGTTCTTCTTCAAATGCTGTGAGAGTTAATCCTACCAGAATTGCTTTATAAACTGACTGAAAGAGAATGGCTGAAATAATAAGAAAAACAATTCCTGTAATAATAGTAATCCTCAAAATAAAGTGTCTTTTCAAAATATAAATAAATTCGAGGAAAAAATTATGCCTTTTCCCGAGAATTCTTGTTGTTGAAGATGTCCACAGTTTTTCTTTTTTTCCTTTCTCCTGTATATTTTCTTCTTTTTCAGTAATTTCTTCTATTTCTCCTTCCATATTTTTCTGAATTTCATCTCCAACGTCTTCCTGAATTAAATATGAAGCAGACAATTTACTTTCTTCCTCGCTCATATCTGTCTTTTGCTGAATTTTTTTAACCATTCTATTTATAAATTCAGAAAAATTTTCTTCTTTCAATGTATTTTCTATAATTTCTCTCAAATTACATCCATTTGTTCCCTCTTTACTTATCCTTCTTATAATTCCTTCAATTATTTCATCCCTTATTTTCTCATAATTTAATTCTTCCAGTATTTCCTTACCTTTCCTGTCTACCGCCATTTTTTCCTCTCCCTTCCCTATCTTCATTTTAAAACTTCCCTATCTTCCAGTCAAAATAAACATCCTTCTTCTCAAACATAAAACTGATATTAGGAATTTCCCCTATCCTGGGTTCTTTGTGCTTCTCACATCTTAATAAAAAAGAAAGATGCGAGGGGGATTGTACTACTTGAAAAACAGTAACGTACCCTTTTAGAGAAGAGAAGAATGCGAGGGAGGGATTTGAACCCCTACGGGAAAACCCCACTGGATCCTAAGTCCAGCGCGTCTTCCTGTTCCGCCACCCTCGCTTTTCTAATTTCCTATGTTTCTACTGCCGCTCTATATTATACTACTTTCCTGTGGTGGTTTTCAGTTGTGCTCCAATTTTCTACTTTTTCTCTTCTTTTTTGTTTTTACTTTTTATTCCAGTTCTACTCAATTTTTAAGTACTCATTCGCACCAGCTCGCCCCTTGCTAAACCCTGCTTTGCTAATCCGGGTTTAATACAGGGGCTCGGTTCCGCCACCCTCGCTTTGAAGGAATAGAAAACAATCTCCTTCCATAGAGATTTTTTTGAGGAATGGCGAGTAGCCTGTTGTGTCAAGTAAAAATCTATACAAAATAAAGATAGGTTGAGACATTAAAAATCTATCCCAACACATTCTCCTATTTTCTCCTTTTTTTCTCTTATTCTTTCCCTGTAAAACGGGTTGTTTTTTACTATCTTAAAGAGATAATTTTGCAATTTAACGATTTGTTTTTTTAATTCTACAGGATTTAAATTTTCATATTGTCTTTTCAATTCCATTTTTACCTCTCTCTCTATATCTGGACACTCAATTATTCTTTGGTAAGGTGTTTTTGC
>JAGHCG010000220.1 GCA_021160565.1 bacterium
GGTTAAAACAGAACCTTTCTTTTTAAATGTAAAATTTGATATAGAGGATTTTAATATTGAGAAATTTGTTTCTTCTATTAGTGATGAAATTTATATTTCTGGGGTTATTAATGTAAATGGATTTTTAAATTTTAAGGATAAAGATGTGGAAATGGAAACAACAATAAAGTCAGTCAGAAAGAGAGGAGTGAAACAGATTATGAATTTTGGAGCGGTAAAAGTTCTTGTGGCAATGAGTGGTGGAAATCCCATAAAATCAATTGGAAGTTCAAATTTTTATTACAGCAAAATTGGTATAAAAATAACTTTAAAAAATAATTATCTGACACTTGAAGGGCTTGCAGGAGAGAAAAAAAATGTTCAATATATGATAAAGAAAAGTTTTTTGAGACAGGGAATAAATCTTACAATTGACAAAAAATCAAACACAATAGAAATTTCCCATTTTATGAGAAGAATAAAAAACGCAATACGAAGAATAAAAGAAGGTGGCAAATTCAAATTTAAAACTTCAGCAATTAACCGTACTTTACCTCATCAGGAATTTTGGCAACAGGTGGAAGTTTCCTCATAAATTCTGTTGATTTTACTTTCTGGACAATTTCTTTTACTTTTTCCGCATCCATACCTTTTGTTTTTATAATTTCATCTGCGTCAAGTCCTCTATCAATATGGTAATGAAGAATTAAATCAATTTCATCTGTTATTTCTTTTCCAATTTCTTTTTCAAGTTTCTTTTCTCTTTCCACTATTTCCTGAGGTATTTTCAAATATTCTGCTATTTGATAAATCTGGGTTTTGTAAAGGTCTCCAATTGGGTTTAAATCAAAAGCAAAATTACCGTGGGAAGTTCCATAACCGAGATAAAGTTTACTTTTATTTATAGTTCCAATCACAACTCCACTGAAATGAGAAGCAAGGTCATAAAGAATACTCATTCTTTCTCTTGCCATTTTGTTTTCTTTTCTTTCTCTGTCTGCCTGAGGGAAATTTCTGAAATAATAATCTATCTGAGAAGTTATGTTGAATCTCAAATATCTAATTCCCAGTGTTCTTCCTGTTTGAAAAGCATTGTCAAGAGCATCTTTTGGAGTATCCTTATAGGGGAGAATAATTCCATATGTGTTGTCCCTTCCTACAGCCATTTTACATAAATTTGCCACAATAGAGGAATCTACTTCTCCTGAAAGTTCAAAAACAGCCGCTCTAACATTCAATTTCTGTAATTCGTCTTTAAGAAAAGAAACAATATAATCCACAACTTTTTCGGCATTTATTCTTGGAACATTTTCCATTTTCCCCTCCTCATTTTCTCATAAGGTAAGTTTGCTTTAGAAGTTATTGTTTAATTATATTAAAATTTCGCCAATTCTTCAAATTTCCTCCGGAGGGATGTAGCCCCAACGGGATTCGAACCCGTGCCTGATGGCTGAGAACCATCTGTCCTAACCATTAGACGATGGGGCCTGACAGATGGTATAATACACGAAAAGGGCTGTAATGTCAAGATATACAGAAATCATAGGTTGCCTTCATATTCACTTTCCTATAAAGAGTGGTAAGAAGGGATTTGAGTTGCTGGGAATGGCTGGAGAGAAAGCAGGAGTTGATTTTCTTATTATAAATACACATACTCCTGAGAAAAACCCGGAAAAATATGAAACTCATTTTAAATTTGAGGGTTATTATGGAAAAACCCTGATAATAAATGGAGAAGAAGTACACGGGAAGGATAAGAAAAATCACTGTCTTATAATTGGTGGAGATAAATGGTTCGGGAGAAAAGACAGAGATATAGAAGATGTTTTTCCGGAAGTTTTAAATAAAGGATGTCTCACTTTTATTGCTCATCCTTATGGAAATCACAGGTTGTTTATGATTAAAAAGGAATATAAATGGGAAAAGTGGGATATAGATGGTTTTACAGGAATTGAAGTATGGTCTCTTTTATTTGACTGGGCTGAATCTACAAATCCTTTTAATTTATTTTTCAGATATTTTGGTTTTCCTGATAATCTTAAAGGTCCGGAAGGTAAAGTTTTGAAAATGTGGGATACTCTCCTGAAAAGAAGGAAGACTGTAGGAATTTGTGGTCTTGATATTCATGGACTTCCTTTTCTTTTCAGATTACTTGATATTAAGAAAAATTTTTCCTATCATAATATCTTTAAAATTCTTAGAAATCATCTTTTTATTGAAGGAAATTTGACAGGAGATTTTGATATAGATAAGAGGAAGATAATTGAGGCATTGAAAAAAGGAAGGTTATATTTTGCAAATGACAGAGTGGCTGAAAGTAATGGTTTTTATTTTGGGGAGGAAGATGGAAGATTTATTATGGGAGAAGCCGGAAGATTAGGCAGTACCCTTCTGATAAAAAATCCAAAAAAGGCAAAAACAAGGTTTATAGGAAATGGTAAAATTATATGGGAGAAAGAGATAATATCTGAAAAAGTTAAACCTGAGGTGGCTGGAAATTATAGAGTTGAAGTTTATTTAAATGGAAAAAACTGGATTTTTTCAAACCCTGTATATTTAGAATAAAATGAGGAGGGAATGAAAATGGGAAAGAAAAAATATAAAGATGTTGTATGCAGAAAGTGGCTTGCAAAAGAGACAAAGAATAAGGTTGAAAGAGAAGGTAAAACTTATTATTTTTGCTCTCCTGCATGTAAGGAAAAGTTTGAAAAAGACCCTGAGAAATATTTGAAACTGGTGGGATAAATGGAAGATATTTTTAAAAGAGTTGTTGCTCTTGATGTTGAAACTACAGGACTTAATCCTTCTCTTGGTGATAGAATATGTCAGATAGCATTAGTCAGAATTGAAGGAGATGAAATTACTGATAAATTTGTTTCTCTGGTAAATCCTGAAAGAGATATACCGGTCGCAGTTTCAATTATACATGGAATTAGAAATGAGGATGTGAAAGATGCTCCTGTTTTTAAAGAGATTGCAGATAGAGTTGCTTCCTTTATAGAAAATGAAATATTGATTATTCATAACGCTCCTTTTGACATTTCATTTCTAAAAGTTGAATTCCAGAAAAGCGGGGTGAGATTTCCAGATGCAAAACTTGTTGATACTCTTCAGATGGCAAGAAGATTTTTAAAATTACAGAGTAATTCATTGAAAAATCTTGCTTCCTATTTCAATATTCAGTTTGAAACTCTCCATGATGCAGAGAGTGATGCAATTGTTGCGTATAGAGTTTTTTGTAATATATGGAATATCATTTCTGGAAAAATCAATCTGAAAGAAATTATACAGGATGCTAATAAAGTAGGGTTTATTGAACCACAGGAAATTCTTTCACCGGAATTATTAAAAGCGATGAAAAAAGGGGAAATTATTTCTGTGAGATATATCAATAGAAATGGAGATATTTCAATAAAAAAAATATTGCCAAAAGAA
>JAGHCG010000208.1 GCA_021160565.1 bacterium
ATTTAGAAAAAGCATCAGAAGAAGATAAATATTCAATTATAAGTTCACATTCTCCTTCAATTTTCACTGGTTTTATCTTACCAATTTTTTCTATTGCTTTTTTTGCTTTTTCTTTTATTATCTTTCTTGCTTTAAACGGAGAAAGAGAAATTGCACAGGTTCTATTAATTCCCCATTTCACAACTGCTTTCTCTATATCAGGAACATAACTTTCACCTTCTTTACATGCTGCCTCATCTCCACTTATAAAAACTACAGGAATATTGAAATGTCCTGCTATATAAATTTCAAAACCAATTTCCCCTATTTCTTCTCCATTCAGTTCCATCTTGACTATATGTTGACTTGAATAAGTATGGTTTAAATTCCCATTTTCTGTTCCATTCATACTGTGATGAGCAAGTAAAAATACTGCATCCCAGCCCTTATCAATTTCCCACAAAGAAGAAATAGGTCTACCGTGATATAACTTTGCTTCTGGATGAATTTTTTCAGGTAAAATTCCACCATAGCCATGACCATCACATACCAGAATTTCATCAACCCCCATTTCTTTCAATCCATCACAACAGGCATTTACTTCTTCTGTTAAAAGTTCCTTCGCTTTTTCAAAATATTTTCCATCAGGATATGTTTGAGTTTTAAAATCAACAACTCCTGCAACTCCTTCAAGGTCAGTCATAATGTAAATTTTCATAACTACCCCCTTTTCAAATAAAATACTTCATAAAGAGATAAATTCATTACTTTAATTTCTGTCTTTTTATTATTATTAACAACAATTTCTCCGTCTTTAAAAACTCTCTCTGAAATATTATATTTCCTATTTAATTCAATTTTTACATCAACAGGCATAATTGAAGAAACAGGTCTTTTCATATCCCCTGTTAAATTTACTATATGAATTATCCAGTTATTCTCATCTCTATAAAACTCGGTTATAACTGTTGAAGGTGCATCAACTTTTACATCAAAATCCACTCCCTCTTTTATTATCTCAGAGATTATTTCTTCCCACTCAACTGGATGTAAAGAATAATAAAATTGCCCAGGAAGAGCAGATAAATAAATAATCTCTCCTTTCCCCGATTTTTTTCTTATAACTGCTGGATACTCTGATTTTTCAGTGTTATATGAATAAAGTCCTTCTGATGGTTTTATATATGAAACTATTTTTTCTCCACCACTTCTTATTTTAATAGCATACAATGGTCTTGGAATTAACCTTCCACTTCCATATTTACCAATTTTTTCTTCAAGGGCACAGTACTGTTCTGTATTTCTTAAAGGGAAACAACCTTCCACTTCTATTTCAAGGAATGGATTTTTATCTCTCTTTTCTCCCAACTCATTATAAAAACCTGTTTCAAATGTCATAATTAACTTTCCCCCTTTTTCAACAAACTTTTTTATAACTGATATTTCTTTTTCTGAAAGACAGGCAGAATTTGGAAGAATTAAAACTTTCAATTCATTTAAATCATTCTCAAGTGTGGTTCCATTAACTATTCTGAAAGGAATATGTTTTCTGGTAAGTACTTCAAAAAAACCACAAAATTCTTCCCCTGTTATTTTATCAGACACACTTTTTTTATTTTTAATCTTCTCTTCTTCTTTCACTAATACCAAATTTTCTTCCTTCTCAACTATTTCACTTCCATAGATACCCTCAATATCTGAAATATAGAAATATAGAGTGGGAGAAGAAACGAAAAGACCTATAGGTGAATACTGCTTCCCTTTTCCAAAAATATCTTTTTTAACTTCAACTTTTTCAAGAACACTTTTAATTGGGTTCCAGTATTCTTCTTTTTCAAGTTCATTTCCATTTATAACAGCAGTCCAAATTCCATTTTTAACACATAAATTCTGGCAAATACTCATTTTAACTTCTTCTGGATAAAGGGGTATCCAGTGCCATACACCTGCAGCATGATGCATTGCAGCAGTTGATGGTTTCTTGCTAACTTTAAGACATTTTGCAACAAAGTAATAAAAAAAGAAATCTTTTACAGTTCCAAGATGATAAAATGCTTCTGCAAGATTGAAATCCTGATATGGCTCAAGGTCTCCAATGTATCTGGGAATTTTCCAGGAAGGAAGATGGGATGAGTTTATAAAAATTATTCCTTCTTTATTCACCTTCTTTAAAACATCTCTGGCATCTCTCATAAATTTCAAAAACGACTCTTTTCTGAATAACAAAAATTCTTTCCAGAGCGGGTCAGACCAGTTTTCCCATTCAGGCAAATCCTTTCCTGTTTTCTCTTTAAATAATTTCTTACAATATTCACAATAACAGCATTCAGGGTAAACAACCGGACCATCAAGAAATACACCATCTATTCCTGTCTTCATAACTTCCTCTATCATTAAAAAAGCCCAATCTCTAAAAGGTGAATTTATACAAAAGGTCGTTCCATTTCCATATAAAGGATATTTCTTTCCATAAACTTTTCCATCATAAGTTATCTGCTGCCAGTCGGAATGTTTTTCTCCAAATTCATATGAGAACCAGTGGAGATTTAAATAGGAAATAACCTTCACTCCATATTTTCTTGCATACGGAAGATAACTTCTTATAAAATCAAAATCACCAAGTCCAGGGTATTTTTCAAAATAGGAAGAATTAAAAGAGACAAGATAACCTTGCCCAGGATAAGTTCCAAAAGAGCCAAGAACCCATTCAATATCTGCATGATAAAACTGCCTTTTTATTTTTGCCAGTTTTCCAAAATCAAGATTTTTTAATTTCTCCCAGCCAGATGGATAATCAACTCTTATCATATGAAACATTTTTTTCTCCTATTTCAAATATGCTTTTTCTACCTTTTCAAATGCTTTCAGTATATCTTCAATTTCTTTATCAGTAAAGCACTCGTGAATGTAAAGGGTGATGTGGGAATTTAAGGATTTTTCAGCAACTGGGCATTTATATTCTATATCGGGTCTGTAGGGATTCCAGGGATAACCACTTTTCCCGAATGTTTTTCTTTTTTTAATAAATGGATTTTCATACATAGGAATTACATAGTGAGAACCTACTGGAATCCCTTCTGCTTTAAGTGCTTCAGCAACTTTCCATTTATCAACTTTCAATTTTTCTTTATCAACTTTCACAAAACAGAACCAGTAATTCGGTTTACTATTTTGAGGTTTTTTCCATAGAGAGAATGCTTTTAAGTTTGAAAATTCCTTTCTTAACTTTTCAACAATTTTATATCTTTTATCTGCAATCTTTTTTAACTTTTTCAATTGTATCCTTCCGATAATTGCCTCTATTTCTGTCATCCTGTAATTTAAACCAAGAGAGACATTACCTTCTGGATTTTTTATTCCGAATGGTTTACCTCTATCTGCAAATCTTTTGGCAGCCCAGTAATATTTTTCTTTATCAGTTATAACCATTCCACCCTGACCTCCACTTGTCATATGTTTTCCACTCATTAAAGAAAAAACTCCCATATCTCCAAAAGTTCCTACATATCTTCCTTTGTAAATTGAACCGTGTGCCTGGGCGCAATCCTCAATCACTTTCAGTTTATACTTCCTTGCCACTTTCATTATTTTGTCCATCTCACAGGGAACTCCTGCAAGATGAACTACAATTACTGCTTTTGTTTTCTCAGTAATAACTTTTTCTATTGTTTCAGGTGTTATATTTAAAGTATCAAAATCAACATCAGCAAAAACAGGTATAAGTCCCTGAAAAATAATTGGCATAACAGTTCCAGGGTCTGTAATTGGAGTTGTTATAACTTCACTTCCTGGTTCTAAATCAAGAGAAGCAATTGCTGAATGAACTGCTGCCGTTCCTGAACTTGTTGCTGTTGCAAATTTAACTCCAAAATATCTGGCAAACTCCTTTTCATATCTATCAACATTTTCTCCTGCATATCTGTCAAGAAATTTTGCTGTTGATTCTTCTGTTCCTTTTTTGAGAAGTTCTAAAACTGCTTTTACTTCCCTTTCGTCAAACATGATTCTTTCCGGCATTGGCTTTTTCCTTACTGGTTTTCCACCTTCAACTGCAAGTTTCATTCTTTCCTCCTTCAGAGAGATAAAACTTTTCTGGCATTTTCCTCTATAATTTTTCTATAAGCAATTTCTGAAATTTTCCCTTTTTCCACTGCCTGTCTCAAATAATCAACAATCGGGACTTCCTGATTTACATGGCACAGGTCTGTTCCAAAAAGAAGTTTGTCCTGAAACTTCTCCAAAAACCAGTATCCAAATTCAGGGTCTCTTGATATTGCATTGTATCCACTGTTTGCTGAAAGGTCCCCATATAAATTCGGGTATTTTTCAAGAAGTTCACATACTCTACCAGGTGATTTTACAGGACCTTCTGGATAACCACCCCTTTTTTCCTCATCAACCTCTGATGAAATTTCTGACCAGAAAGCCATCGCATGACCAATAAAAATAGTGTCGGGAAACTCTTTAAGAACCTCTTCAAGCTGACCAAGTCCTTTGTCCACTGCTGCTCCATAAATTCCATATTTCACACTTACAGCAAAATGGATTAACACAGGAAGATTCAATTCTCCGCATTGCCTGAATAAATTTTTATATCTCTCGTCATTCACATATAAATTTGCTGTCAGTTCTCCCACACCCTTACATCCTTCATTTTTATATTCCTCTAAAACCCATTTAAAATCAGTTTCAGGACTGTTATTTCCATTTCTCGGATCAAGTTTACAGAAAGGAATTATTCTATCAGGATATTTCTTATAAACTTCAAGCACTCTCTCTGTATCAAAATGAAAAAAAGAACATTCAGGACTTACTCCTCTGGGAAGAAGAACAGCTTTTTCTATCCCTAACTCATCCATTCTTTTAAGCAATTCATCTATCCCAAAAACAGGTTCTTCTTTTACTGTTCCTCTTCCAATATGAGTGTGTATATCTATCATTTCAACCCCCTTTTTTTAAATACCGAGAGTCAATCCCCACTTTCCAATATCTTCAGGGTCTCCTTTATCACCTTTCAACAGTTCTTTATAATTTTTCAGCACCTTTTCAAATCCTGAAGCATATTTTTCTATTATTGATGGTTTAAATTTTCTGAAAAGAGGGATTGTAAAAACTCTTTTTCCAATACTTTCAGAAACAGGGAGAGACCCTTTTGATTGGACAATATTTCCTTTTATGTTTCTTAAATTTGTCGGTTTTCCATCATTATAAACATCTATTGTGTGGAAAAGAGGATGAAGATGAAGAGGTTTATTACATCCAGGTAATACAGAAATCCCCTCTGCCCTCATTGCTTCACAGAATCTTGTTAATGAAAGACCTTCCAGTTTTTCTTTTTCGAGAAAAGCGACTGGATGATACCATGCTCCTTTTGTACTTCCTGAATTTTTTGGTGGTCTGTGAGGTTTTATTCCCGGTATTTCCTCAAGTAAATCACAGAAATAATTCATTGCTTTATCAATCTCCTCCATCTCTTCTTTAAAATATTTTATTTTTACAACTCCCACGGCAGATGAAAGTTGATGCATCCGGTATTTATATCCTCCCCAGGGTATTCCAGTGCCTTTTTTAAGATAATCAAAAGTAATTTCAGAATGCCTTTCATAATGAGCAAAAATAATTGCTCTTTCATAAATTTCCCTATCATCAGTCAGCATTATCCCTGCCTCTCCTATGGCAAAACCCTTACCACTCATTAAAGAAAATGCTGAAACATCTCCAAAAGTTCCTGTTAACTTTCCTTTATAAAGAGAACCGTGAGAATGAGAGCAATCCTCAAGAATTTTTAAATTATGTTTTTTTGCTATTTCAATTATTCTGTCCATCTCAGCAGGGTATCCAGCATAATGAACCACAATTATTGCTTTTGTCCTTTCTGTTATATGATTTTCAATATCATCGGGATTTATACAGAGAGTTTCAGGGTGAATATCAGCAAAAACCACAGAAGCACCGAGAGATAAAGCAGGAAGAGCAGAAGCCCAGTAAGTGATTGAAGGGCAGATAATTTCGTCTCCCTTTCCAATTTTCAATCCAAAAAGGGAAGAATGTATTGCTGCCGTTCCATTGTTATGACCGAGTGCATATCTCACTCCATACCATTTAGCATACTCTCTTTCAAATTCCTTTGTAATATCTATATCTGACATCTTCCATTCTCTCAAAACTTCAAGTACTTTCTTTTCGATTTCCTCACTTACTTCCCTTTTAAAAACCTCCTCATCCTCTTTTTCTATTGTCTTTTCTCCACCAAAAATTGCAAGATTACTCATCTTTTTCCCTTTTTATTTCATTATTCATATATTTTTCTTCAAAACTATAAAGTTTTTGCGAAATTGGTAAAAAAATTTGCTTCCTCAGAACCCGGTTCTAAGAACCCGGTTCTGCGGACAAAATTGTACAGAGGAGAGTTATGACTGAGAATAAAATATTCTGTAAGTTGTGGGAGTAAGTCCTGTATATTTTTTGAAGGAGATATTGAAAGACTGAAAATTTGAAAAACCTACTTTCATTGCTATTGCTGAAACTTTAAGGTCAGTTTTTTCCAGAAACTGTTTAGCCATACTTATTCTGTAAACTGTAAGATATTTTTTGAAACTCATTCC
>JAGHCG010000028.1 GCA_021160565.1 bacterium
GGTCTGAAGGGGTCATAAACTTCCTCTTCTTTTCCTGTAAGTTTTTTAAAAAGAGTTGTTTTTCCACTTCCAGAATAACCAAAAATTCCTGCTCTAATCATAACAAGTTCACCCTCGCTATAAATCTGTCTTTAATTTCTTTCAAAAACACCTCTTTTCCCTTTTCAATTCTGCTTTTAACTTTTACATTGGAATTTTCAAGAAAAGGAAAATACCTCTGGAAGTTCTCTATTTCTGTGTTCAGATTGATTTTCACCTCTCCATCAAAAGAGCCCATTTTCTTAAAAATTTCCTCATCTTCTCCAATTACTTCAAGTTCAAACTTTCTCTCAAATCTTTTAAAGAAGTTTTTAATATCCTCTCTTAAAATTTTATCAATAAATGCCTCTTTTTCTTCAAATCCCTTCTTTACCAAATCCATCACTTTCTCTTTATTTTCCACTTTTTCAAGATTTAAAGTTATTTTTTGAATGGTAAGATTTTCCCTCTCCTTCTCTTTACCCAATTCTATCTCAACAGGTCTTTTTTTCAGAATTTCAAAAATAAACTCCTTTCCTTCTGGTAAAGGTAAATCAAAGGAAATCTGAATATTTTTATTTTTAAAACCGGTGAATGCTTCCACAATTTCTTCTTTATTCTTCATAAATTTCTCTGAACTCACTGAACCATCTGGTTTGAAAATTACAAAGCAGCAGTAATTATCAAAATATTTCCTTTCTTCCTCTTTTAATTCAGAATGAATTTCAACACTGAAAAATTTATCTATTTCTTCAAGAGAGTGAAGAAAAATCTCTCCTTTGAAATGGCTTAAAACAACATCACTGGAAAAAACTTCTGAAAGGGCATACTCTTTTTTTATATGCCTTCCAAATTTCAGAGAGAGTTCATCCGGAGTTCCTGGAAAACTTTTAAAAAAATTGGAAACATCATAAAGAGGTATTCCAAGTCGGGCATGCTTTCTTCTTTCTTCTTCAAATCCATACTGAATTAATTTTGCATTTACCAGTTCCCTTATAATTGAACTTGTTAAAACTTTAAGTTTGGAAGTTATAACCTCTTCTTCAACTTCACTCACAATAATTTCTGCTATATTTCTTGATATCCCTGTTTCCCTTAAAAGTGCCTCTATTATTCTTTCCTTATTCCATTCTGTCAAAACATCATCACTTCTTTTTACTGAAATTTTTATATCCCGTATGAGATTTATCCTCTCTCTTTCCCTTTCAATCAATTCTTCTGGTTTTATTCCCTCTCTTACTTTCCTGACATTGGCTCTTTTCTGTCTGTAAAGGATATATGCTTTGGCTGTTTTTGCGTGTCCTGTCTTTATGAGAACCCTTTCAACTATATCCTGAATTTCCTCAACAGAAGGAATTTTATCCTGAAAGTTTTTTTCAAGATAAAGAGTAACCGCCTCTGCAAGGTCTTCAGCAAGGTACCTGTTTTCTCCACCAACACTTTTTGCTGCTTTAAAAATCGCCTCTGTTATTTTTTCTTTTTCAAAAGGAACTATTCTCCCATCTCTTTTCTTAACCCACTTTATTTTTCCCATTTTTTCCTCTCCCAGTATTTCCATTATACTATGAATTATTCCTAAAAGAAAACTTATCACAAATTTGACAAAATTGGACTGAAAAATTAAAGTAATTCAAAAGGAAAGAGTTATGTTTATTGATGTTCATGCTCATGTTTTTAAAAATCATCCTCCCATAAAAGGAAGAAAAGTATTCTCTACTCCTGAAGAGGTAATTGAAATTTATGACAGATTGAAAATAGAAAAAGGCGCTCTTCTTCCGATTGTAAGTCCGGAAGTTTATTTTCCCCAGTCAAATGAATATATCCTTGAAGTTGTTGAGAAATACCCTGACAGATTTTTCCCTTTCTGCAACATTGACCCCCGCTCTTTAACAAATTCACCAGATGCACCTTTTGATGAAATTTTAATTTATTACAAAAATCTTGGATGTAAAGGACTTGGAGAAGTTATGCCAAATTTACCAATCCTTGACCCTCTTGTCCAGAATTTATTTAAACATGCAGAAAAAGTTGGACTTCCTGTAATTTTTGATATGCAGGATAGAATTGGAGGAATTTTTGGATTGTATGATGAACCAGGACTTCCAGGTCTTGAACATACTCTTCAGAAATTTCCGGATTTAATAATTATCGGTCATGGACCTGCCTTCTGGGCTGAAATAGGGAAATTAAGAACACCTGCTGACAGAAGTTCCCTTCTTCTTCCTGACTGGAACTGTATTGGTGGAAAACCGGAATATCCTGTTGAAGAAGAAGGAGTTGTGCCACATCTTTTCAGAAGATATAAAAATCTTTATGGAGATTTATCCTCTGAATGTGGATGGAATGCTCTGGCAAGAGATATAGATTATGCAATCTCTTTTTTAAATGAATTTCAGGATAAACTTCTTTTTGGAACAGATATCTGCGGACCTGATACTCCCTTGCCCCTTCCTGATTTTCTTTTAAATCTGCTGGAAAAAGGGAAAATAAGTGAAGACGTTTTTAACAAAATAGCACGAGAAAATGCCATAAAACTTTTCAATTTACAGGACTAACCCTTGGTTTTGAATACATCCAAAAAACAAGGTGGACGTACTTAACCACACCTTATCCCATTTTTCATCCAAAATAAAAAGATTTGAAA
>JAGHCG010000198.1 GCA_021160565.1 bacterium
AAAACCTGAAATAAGATGATTTCCTATATTCAAACAACTTTCAACAGCCAGATGTAAATTTCTTTCTAAAAGTGGTATTAATATTTCTTCGTCTTTATATTTTTTTTTAATTCCTTCTATTTTCCTTAAATGCTCTCGTAATCTTTCAATTTGCAGGAAGAATTTTTCTTTATCAATCCCATATGGAACCATTTTCTATTCTTTGAAGCAATTTTTCAAAATATTCTTTTCTCATCCATTGTGTTTCCAGATATTCTGTTTCTTTTTTTGTTTCAAACTCAATTTTTGTTTTTATATCCTTTGCATAAAGACATCTTCCTTCTTTCAAAATTCTATGTATTAAAGTTAAAGGAACTTTTTTTAAATCCACAAGGTCTATCCCCTCATCTTCAAAAATCTCTTCAAGGTCCTCCCTCAATTTCATTTTTTCCCTTAATCCTAAATCTTTTTCTGATAAGTATGCAAGGTCTATATCACTCATTTTCCATGGTTTACCACTAACATATGAACCATAAATGTAAAAGAGAATTAAGTCGTATTTTTTACATATCTTTTTAATTTCCTTTTCAATCTCCTCAAAATTAAGTGGTCTTCCTTCCCTGCTTTTCAAAACAGAATAAAATCTCATTACTCACCCCATTTGTCTTTATTTCCAGAAGCATCAATAATGCCTGTTCCTGAACCAATTAAACTTATTGAATTTCCTGAATCATCACAGGCAACATTAACACCTTCTTCTTCAGGGTCATCAGTTGCTGAAGCATAAACTATTTCTCTGTCATTTATCCACTTAACACTTCCATCAAGATAAAGAACATTCATTCCATATTTGTGATTTCCATAGGTAATAGAAGTTGGAGTAAAAACACCTTTATCACTTACCACAGGAACAGGAGCAGAACAGTTATTGGAAGTAGAAAGGCCAAAAACAAAAGCATATGAATTATCCCATGTACTACTATCAATTGTTCTGGGATAAAGATTTTCTCTGTTAAGAGAAGAAGGACACCAGAAAGTTTTGGGTGTTTTTATGTAATCAGGAAAAATAGAGGAAGTTGCATCATTATTATCAGCATCATAAAGTCCTTCAGGAGAAGATGGAAATTTCTCATACCAGTCCTCAGCATACATTTCATATGCAATTGAAAACTGCCTTAAGTTGTTAAGACAGGTTGTTCTTCGGGCTCTTTCTCTGGCAGCTGAAAGAGCAGGTAAGAGTAAGGCGGCAAGCATTGCAATTATAGCAATAACAACAAGAATTTCTATCAGGGTAAATCCATTCTCACACTCACAATTTTTACTTTTCATTATCCTCCTCCTCCAGAAAGACTCATGGCGAGTTTAATCAATGGAAGGAACAGTGAAATGACTATAAATCCAACTATTCCACCCATGAAAACTATCAGAAGGGGTTCAAGCATAGAAGTCATCGCTGCAACTGCTGCATCAACCTCTGCTTCATATGCATCTGCTATTTTCTCAAGCATGGCATCCATTGCTCCTGTTTCTTCTCCAACAGCAATCATATTGGTAACCATTGGAGGGAATACCTTTGTTCTTAGCATCGGACCTGCTATACCTTCTCCTTCTCTAACTCTGTTTCTTATTTCATTTATTGCTCTTGCTATAACATCATTTCCAACTGTATCTCTCACTATCTGCAATGATTGAAGTATTGGAACACCACTTGTTATAAGAGTTGCAAGTGTTCTTGCAAATCTCGCTATTATAGTTTTCATAACAACAGGGCCAAAAATGAAAATCTTCATTTTAAGCATATCTATCCAGTACTTTGTAAATCTGATTTTGTTAAGAATTTTGTAAAAGACAACCATCGCTATAACAAAAGCAATTATCAGGTAAAATCTCTGAGTGAAAAGTTTGGAAAGTTTTATAAGCAATTTTGTTGGAGCTGGTAATTCTCCTGCTTCCATATCTTCAAATATCTTTATAAATGTCGGAACAATTTTCAACATTATAAATGTAAGAATTCCAGAAGCAACTATAACTATAACAACAGGATATGCCATGGCTGATTTTATTTTTCCTTTTAACTTTGCCTCTTTTTCCATAAATTCTGCAAGACGGTTTAAAACAACATCAAGAGCTCCTCCAGCTTCTCCTGCTCTCACCATAGCAACATAAATCTTGGGGAAACTACCTGGATGTTTTGCAAGTGCTTCAGAAAATAATACTCCACTTTCTATATCATCTGCAATTTTTGAAAGGACAATAGAAGCCCCTCCTTTTCTCTGTTCTTTAAGGACTCTTAAAGACCTTAAAAGAGGAAGACCGGAATTTATAAGAGTTGCAAGCTGTCTTGTAATAATCATTAATTCTTTTCTTTTTATCTTTGCAGGGCCAAAAGAAAAAGAAAGTTCCATTCCTTTGGATTTTTTCTTTGTCCCGGTAGCTTTCTGGGCAGCTGTACTTTTTTGTTTTGCCACTCCTTTTGCAGGAGCAACTTTTGTAACAAAATATCCCATACCTTTTAATTTTGAAATTGCTTCCTGCATATGACCTGCTTCAATTGTTCCTGTCTGTGCCTTTCCACTCGAATCCATTGCAGTATACTGAAAAAGGGCCATTTTTACCCCCTTTAATATCCATGAACTTCTTTTGCCACTTCCTCTATAGTTGTTATACCCTCATTTATCTTCTGCAGTCCATCCTCAAGCATTGTTTTCATCTTACAATCTTTGACAGCTATTTCTCTTATTTCTCCAAGAGGCCTTTTCTCCATAACTGCTTTCCAGAAATTTTCAGTTGGCAAAAGTATTTCAAAAATTCCTGTCCTTCCTTTATATCCACCTCTGCAGAATGGACACCCTTTTGGTCTGTAAAACTTCATTTTTTCGGCCCTTTCAGGAGTGAGAAAAACTTCAAGTAATTCCTGTTTTGTTGGCCTGTATTCTTCTTTACATCTTGGGCATAAAACTCTAACAAGTCTCTGTGCTATAACTCCTTCAATTGTGGATGCAAGCAAAAATGGTTCAACATTCATATCAATAAGTCTCATAATTGTTGTTGGAGCATCATTTGTGTGCAATGTACTTAAAACAAGGTGTCCTGTAAGTGAGGATTGAATTGCCATCTGTGCTGTTTCAAAATCTCTCACTTCTCCAACAAGAATTATATCCGGGTCCTGTCGTAAAATACTTCTTAAACATTTTGCAAATGTAAGACCAATATTTTCTTTAATTGGTACCTGAATTGCTCCATCAAGCATATACTCAACAGGGTCTTCTGTTGTAATGACTTTCACATCAGGAGTATTAAGTTTTCTCAAAATAGCATATAATGTTGTTGTCTTTCCACATCCTGTTGGTCCTGTTGCAAGAATTATCCCATGCGGTTTTCTGATTATCTTCTCAACCTTTGCCATATCCTCAGGTAAAAGCCCAAGGTTTTCAAGTTCAAATATTGTTTTTCCTCTATCAAGAACACGAATAGCAAGACATTCTCCAAATACTGTAGGTACTGTATTCACACGTAAATCAACTGCTCTACCCATAACTGAAAGTTCAATTCTTCCGTCCTGTGGCAATCTTCTCTCTGCAATATCCATACCTGCCATAATCTTAAATCTGCAAAAGAGAGCAAAAGCAAGTCCTTTCGGAGGATGAACGAGGTCATATAAAACTCCATCAACTCTATATCTTACTCTAAAATCATCTTCAAATGGTTCAAGATGTACGTCTGATGCATTATCTCTTACCGTCTGAAGTAAAATAAGGTCAAAAAGTTTAACCACAGGTGGAAGAGATGCTATTTCTTCAAGAGATGTTATTGTCGCATATTCTCCTTGAGAAGCAATTGCTTCAAGTTCTTCCATCTCTTCAACATCCTGAGCAAGCCATTTTATCAAGTCATCTATTGTTTCTATTTCTTTTCCATAATATGTTTCTATTGCTTCCTTTATATCCTCTTCATCTGCAAGAACCATTTTTATTTTATAACCAAGGATAAAAGAAATATCATCCTGAATATTCAAACTCAATGTATCTCCAACTGCTAAGGTTAGAGTATCCCTTTCAAGTTTAATCGGCATTACATTGTATGTTTTTGCAAGTGCAGAAGGGAATGCCTCAACTGCTTTTCTATCAATCACAGCATTTTTAAGGTCAATCATTTCAACGCCAGCCTGCAAACTCAAAACTCTCTTTAAATCCTTCTCATTGACAAATCCAAGGTCAACAAGAATTCTTCCAAGAAAATGACCTGTTTCTCTTTGTTTCTGAAGTGCTATTTTAAGTTCCTGCTCTGTTATCAACCCCTCTTCAATTAACATCTGCCCGAGTAATTTTCTCTCAGCCATTTATTCTCCCATTTCCTCTATTCCTTCTCTTTTTATAGTGGTTTTTGCAAGTTCTTCATCAATCACTCCTTCTGCTGCAAGTTGTGCTTTTACAGACTCAGGGTCATAAGAATATGTCATAACATCTTCAAAACTTATTTTTCCCATTTTAAATAAATTTGCAAGGAAAGAATCCATTGTAACCATTCCCCATTTTGCACCTGTCTGAATTTCAGAAACAATTCTGTATGTTTTTCTTTCTCGGATTAAATTCTGAATTGAAGGTGTTGCAACCATAATTTCAAAAGCAGCAACTCTCCCCGGCTTATCCACCCTTTTAAGTAAAATCTGGGAAATTATAGCAAGGATTGAAACTGAAAGCATAACCCTTATCTGTTCCTGCTGATTAACAGGAAATACGTTTACAATTCTATCAACGGTTCTTGCTGCTCCTGTTGTATGTAATGTAGCAAAAACAATATGACCTGTTTCTGCTGCTGTTATTGCTGCCTCTATTGTTTCAAGGTCTCTCATTTCCCCAACAAGAAATACATCCGGATCCTGTCTTAAACCTCTTCTTAATGCCTCTGCAAAAGTGGGAACATCAACACCAAGTTCTCTCTGAGTTATTATTGACCGCTTATGTGTATGATAATATTCTATTGGGTCCTCAATTGTTATTATATGTTTTTCAAGATGTGTGTTTATCCAGTCAATCATTGTAGCAAGAGTTGTTGTCTTTCCACTTCCTGTTGGTCCTGTTACAAGAATTAATCCTCTTGGTCTGGTCAGAAGATATCTCATTGTTCTTTCGTCAAGTCCTATCTCCTGAAAAGTAAGAAATTTATAAGGTATTAATCGGAGAGCCATTGCAACCTGCCCTCTTTCTTTAAAAACACTGACTCTGAACCTTGCTATATCCTTGAAAGCAAATCCAAAATCAGTTCCTCCAACTTTCTGCAATTCTTCCTGATGTTCTCTTGAAGTGATTGCTTTCATATAATTTGCTGTATCTTCTGCAGTAAGGGGTTCATTATCAATCTTAACCAGACCTCCGTGTAATCTCATCATGGGAGGAAGTCCCACATTTATATGAAGGTCTGAAGCATTCTCCTTTACTACAATTTCAAGCAACTCCTCTATTCTCTTTGGCATTTAATCCCCCTCTCCAACAACAGCATAAACTTCATCAAGAGTGGTTATTCCTCTTTTTACCTTCTCAAATCCATCTTCAATCATAAGTCTCATACCTGCTCTTTTAGCTGCTTCTCTAAGTTCTGCTGCACTAACTCTTTTTAGAGTAAGTTCTCTCAATTCATCGTTCATTATAAATATTTCAAAAATACCAATTCTTCCATGGTATCCTGTAAAATTACATTCATTACAACCTTTTGGACGACAAATATTTACCTCTTCTCCATCTTTTATTTTCAATATCCTTTTCATCTCCTCATCTGGTTCAATCTTTTCCTTACAGTATGGACATAAAACTCTTACAAGTCGCTGAGCCATAACTCCCTGGACAGAAGAGGCAACAAGGAAAGGTGGCATTCCAAGGTCTATCAATCTTGTTATTGCGCTTGGAGCGTCATTTGTATGAAGGGTGCTGAAAACAAGGTGTCCTGTTAATGCTGCTCTCAATGCTATATCTGCTGTTTCTCTATCTCTTATCTCTCCCACAAGGATTACATCTGGAGATTGTCTCAAAAATGCTCTTAAAACATTGGCAAAAGTAAGACCAATATCTGGATTGACTGGAGTCTGGTTTATTCCGGGTATTTGATATTCAACAGGTTCTTCAACTGTCATAAGTTTTCTATCAGGAGTGTTTAACTTTTGTAAAGAAGCATAAAGAGTTGTTGTCTTTCCACTTCCTGTTGGTCCTGTCACAAGAACCAGCCCTCCTGAATATTTCAAAAGAGTATTCCACTTTTCAAGGTCATCTTCAAGGAAACCAAGTTGCTCAAGACTTATTAACATTCTGGTTTTATCAAGAATTCTCAATACAACACTCTCGCCGTAAATTCCTGGAAGAGTTGAAACCCGAAAATCTATAGGTCTTCCACCAATATCAAGCATTATTCTTCCATCCTGAGGCAATCTTTTCTCTGCAAGGTCCATTTTCGCCATAAGTTTAATTCTTGCAATAACTGCTTTTTCAATTCTTTTTGGGGGAGAAACAATTTCATATAAAACACCGTCTATCCTAAATCTCACCCTGAATTTTTTTTCAAGAGGTTCAAGATGGATATCACTTGCTCTTCTTCTCAGTGCTTCAACAAATATAAGATTAACAATTTTCACAACTGGAGCCTGGAGAGCAAGTGTTTCTTCATCTTCTTCTGTTACCTCTGGTCCACCTCCCACATCAAGGTCTATTGTTGCACTGCTTGCTTCCTGAAGCATCTGTGTTAAATCTTCCATCTCTTCCTGTCCAAAATACTTCTCTATCAACTGATTAATCTCTTCAGGGAAAGTAATAATTATCTCCACATTTTTTATATTCTCATTTTCTATAACCTTTTTGAAATAATCGGCTGCAAGAATGTTTATAGGGTCATCTGAAACCATAACAAGAGTATCTCCTCTTATTTCCCAAGGAATAACTCTATGTGTTCTTGCAATTTTGGGAGGGATAATATTCAAAACTTCCTGTGGAATTTCTCTTGGAGGAAGTTCTCTCTGAACTATACCGAGCTGGAAGTAAAAAGATGGAGAAACCTCTCCAAAAGGCAACATCCCCCTATTCTGAAATATTTCCTTTAAAGGCTGACCGGTTTTTTCCTGCTCTTCTAAAGCCGCTTCAATAGATTTTCTGTCCCATAACCCTACATTCTCAATTATATTTATAATTTCCTTTTTAGTCGGCATCTTGATTTTATATTAACACAATAGAAGAAAACCGTCAACATTAATCGGAAAGATGTTTCTGAATTGCTTCTTTCAGCCACTCAGAAATTGTTTTTTCTTCCTCAACTGCACGATGTTTAACTTTTTTCATCAACTCAACAGGAAGGATAAAGGTATATTTTTTACTTTTCTCCTTTTTTCCCAAACTTTTCCCCCCTTTCTTTTTCTCACCAACCTCAAATAGTTTTTTTGCCTGAGGACCAAGTCTGCTCATTTAACTCTCCTTTTTAATTCTTTCGCCAGATTTAAAAAATCCTCAACTGCTGTTGAATATTTCGCATAATCAAAAATTGCTTTTCCAAAAGAAGGAGATTCTCTTAATCTGCTACAGACCCTTATTCCATTTTTAAACAACTTTTTACCAAACTCTTTTTTCAGAAGGTCCAGACTTTCCTCTGTGATTTTCAATCTATAATCAATCATATTCGGTAAAATCCCAAGAATATCAAGAGAGGGATTCAACCTTTTCTTCACTTCAGAGATTGTATCAAGAAGATGAGAAAGTCCCTCAAGAGAAAGGTAATCGCAAAGCACTGGGATTATAACATAATCAGAGGCAGTCAGCCCATTTATTGTGAGTATTGAAAGAGAAGGAGGACAATCTATCATAACAAAATCAAATGAATTTATAACTTCTCTGTAATTCTCAAATGTTTTTTTAAGAAAAAACTGGCTCTTACTTTCTGATAAGAGTTCAACTTCAACATGGGCAAGGTCTGGATTTGATGGAATAACGGATAAATCTCCAAGATAACTGTCAACCATAACTTCTTCTATTCTAACCTGCCCAAGGAGAAATTCTGAAAGAGTGGGATTTTCAGGATTTAACTTTATTCCAACACTTACAGTGGCATTTCCCTGAGGGTCAAGGTCAACAAGTAAAACTCTCTCTCCCAATTTCACCAGAGCCGCTGCAAGATTAACACAACAGGTGGTTTTTCCTGTTCCTCCTTTTTGATTTGAAAAGGCTATGATATGCATGGATAAATTTTTAACACAATTTCTTCCAAAAATCAAATCCTCCCCAGAACCGGGTACTCAGGACCGGGTCCTGGGAAAAAGAAGAGAAAGAGCATTTTCCCTCAAAATTAATTTCTCTCTTTCTGGTGGTAAATTTAAGTTTTTCAGAAGTTTAAGAGTTTCTCCCTGGTCTGTCCATGGAGTATCTGTGCCAAAAAGAATATAATTTTCAGGATGGGATAAAATTATCTTTTTTGCTTTTTCTACAGGAAGAAATTGAAGCGAGAAAGATATTTCCATATAAATTTCTTTTCCCATAATATGTTTCTCCACCTCATCCCAGTCTTCCCATCCCCCAAGATGAGTTGTGATAAGTTTCATTTCCGGGAATTTATTTTTTATTTTTGAAATTTTTTCAGGGTCTGCTTTTCTTATTCTGGGAAAGGCAAAATCAAATCCTGTATGAAGAGTTAAAATCAAATCACATTCAACAATTTTCTCATAAATCCTCATCATTTTTTCCTCATCAACATCAAAATCCTGATAATATGGATGTAATTTTATTCCCTTAAAACCTTCCTCTTTTATAATCTTTATTCTCTCCAAAACAAGAGTATCATCGGGATGAAAAGAAGGAAATGGAATTATTCTTTCTGACATAATGCTTTTTGACCATTTAAGAATTGAATTGAATTGCTCTGGTTTTGTTGCAATTGAACATATCACACTCTTTTCTATCCCATATTTGTCCATTGAAGAAAGTAAGGAAGAAAGAGTACCATCAAGTTTCGCTTTAATACCACCTTCTTCTTCCAGAAGTGGAATTGCTTTTTTTGCCACTTCATCAGGAAAGGCATGTGCATGAATATCAATAATACCTTTCATTTTTTGATAAGCATATTGAAAAGAGCATTTGCTATTACAAGATGTCCGGTTGAATTCGGATGAACAGGCTCCGGACAGAAAACTTCTGCTTCTCTAAACTTCAACTGTTCCTGAAATATCTGGTGCATTTTAAGGTAGTATGTATTGTATTTTCTGCTCATATCCTTAACAACCTTTCTATAATCTTCAAGTTCTCTCAATATCATCCCTCTCCAGTAATCGGTCTTATCAACTGAAATATAAAAGGGTTCAATTAAAATTATCTTACAGTTAAGTTTTTCTGTTGTTCTTTTCAAAATCTCATCATATCTTTTTCTGAAATTTTCTGGTGTAAACTCTTCCCAAAATTCAACTTTTCTCGCAACTTTATGCAGGTCATTTATCCCTATGAGGATACTGACCCAATCAGGTTTATTGTAAATTAAATCATCTTCCCATCTATCCTGCAAATCAAGTATTGTATTTCCACCAATACCTTTATTTATCACTTCAATTTTTATTTCAGGGAAATTTGCAATAACAAGGTCATTGAAAAACTTTACATATCCATTACCAAGAGGAGCAAATTCTCCCCTTCTTCCACAGTCAGTT
>JAGHCG010000025.1 GCA_021160565.1 bacterium
AAAAATTTCTTCTTTTTCAATTTTTTTCTCTTGGAAGAGGGGAGAGATATGGCAGGCGTTTGGAGTTGTTTTAATTGGTGGATTTTTACTCTCCTGGGTTGTTACTCTTATCCTCGTTCCTGTAATATATCTTATAATGAACTCTCCCGGAAAGAGTTAAAGAAAATAAGAATTTTTGAAAAAGAAAAAAATGAAGTAAAATAAAAATATGGAAAGAAAAGCAGAATATGAAAGAAAAACAAAAGAAACAGAGATAAAAATAGAAGTGAATCTTGATGGAAAAGGGGATTATTCTATTACCACTGGAATTGGTTTTTTAAATCATATGATGGAACTTTTTTCAAAATTTTCTGGAATTGATTTAAAAGTGGATGCAAAGGGAGATATAGAAGTCGATACTCATCATCTTATTGAGGATACGGGAATATGTCTTGGTGAAGTTATTAAAAAAGCACTTGGAGATAAAAAAGGGATAAAAAGGTATGGTTTTTCTTCTATTCCAATGGATGAAACACTTATTCAGATTTCCCTTGATATTTCAGGAAGACCCTTTTTAATTTTTAATGTACCTCTCATAAAAGGAAGAGAAGGAAGTTTTGAAGTGGAAGATACAAAAGAATTTTTAAAAGGATTTACCAACCATCTTGGTCTTACATTACATGTGAATTTTATTTATGGAAATAATTTACATCATATAAATGAAGCAATTTTTAAAGGACTTGGAATTGCAATAAAAGAAGCAGTAAAAATAGAAGGAGAAAATTTACCATCAACAAAAGGTAAAATAGATTAAAAATGGAAAGAAAAGATTTACCAAATCCAAGAATGGCAGCTTTACTTTCTTTTGTGGTGAATGGACTTGGACAGATATATAATGGAGAGATTAAAAAGGGATTGTGGTTAATATTCCTCTCAGGGACCATGCTTTTGAGTTTAATTCTTGGAGCAATTTTTATCTTCTGGTTCCTTTTCAAAAATTTTTCTCCGGTTTCTTTATTAATCTGGGGAATAATTCTCTTTTTCGTAGGGTTAACCGGAATTATAATGACAGGTATTTACAGTATAAGTGATGCTTACAACACTGCAAAGAAAATGAGAGAAAATGAAGAAATTACTCAATAAGTTTCTTGAATATCTCACCCATCAGAAAAATTATTCATATCACACATTAAAGTCATACAGAGAGGATATTGAACAGTTCATTGATTTTTTAAAAAAGAAAAAAATCTCTTCTTTTGAAAAAGTTGATTATTACACCTTTCTTGAGTTTCTCTCTTTTCTTAAAAATGAAAATTATTCAGAAACCACAATTTCAAGAAAAGTTGCATCTATCAAATCATTCTTTAAATTTTTAACAGGAAGGAATTTTATAAATTCAAATCCAGCACTTCTCATTTCTTCACCCAAAACACCAGAAAGACTTCCTGAATTTCTATCAGTTGAAGAGGTTGAAAAAATTCTTAATATTCCTGCTGGGAAAAACTGGACTTCTCTCAGAGATAAAGCAATTTTAGAACTTCTTTATTCAACAGGCATAAGAGTTGGGGAACTTGTATCTCTTGAAATTAGAGATATAAATTTTATTGAAGAAATTATAAAAGTGAGAGGAAAAGGGAAAAAGGAAAGAATAGTTCCGGTTGGTAAACCTGCTTTAAATGCTCTAATAGATTATATTGAAAAAAGACCAAATAAAAAAGAGAAGAAGCTCTTTCTCAATAAATATGGAAAACCATTAACAGAAAGAAGTGTGGAGAGAATTATAGAAAAATACAGAAAAATTTCAGGAATAGATAAAAAAATTACTCCCCATACTTTCAGACACTCTTTTGCAACCCATATGCTTGATAGAGGAGCAGATTTAAGAACTGTACAGGAATTACTCGGACATGAAAGAATAACAACCACTCAGATTTATACTCATCTTACAGTGGAAAAACTGAAGGAGTTTTATAATAAAACCCATCCCCGTGCCCACTGACCTTCTAACCGCGAGGGTTAAACTCCCGCGGTTAGAAGTTTTTCTTGTATAATACATTCATGAAAGTTTATCCTTATATGAGCAAATTGAGGTATAGGAGCATTTATGCTTTCAAAGACAAGGATATGTTTTGGAGTATTTGATAAATGGTCCTCATTCCTTATAATATGGGTTATCTTCATAAGATAGTCATCAATACAGATAGCACAATTAAAGGTGGGTGTTCGATCTCCTTTTCAGAGACTTTAAGTCTTATAACAGGTTTTCTTCCTTCCCTTTCATAATTTTATGCATAATTAAGTCCATACATGGGAAAAGGCATAGGTAATTTATCTCTCCATTCTTTTGGAAGAAGATTTTTCAAATTTTTCTTTATACTGTCAGATAAATTATGATGATTGATTAAAAGAAATGTAGCCATTTCCTTAATTTCTTTTGCTTTCCCCAAGTAATCTATTAATTCTTTATCCCATATAGGTACAAAAATCCTTCTTTTACCCTTTAAACTTTTCCAAGCAGTTATCAGTAATTTTCTGTCCCCAGCAAATTCCCTTTTATACCCAATAATAATACCATCTTTGGTTTTACCTTCAGCCCAATAGGCAGAAATTTCGCCATTTTTAATTATCACATATATTCTACTTTCAGCTCCCATTACCTTTTTCCTGAATTCTCCATTATATAAGGAAAATAAAGAAGAAAAGTTCTTCTTTCTGATAAATCTTATTTTTTCTTTCTTATATATATTCATACAGGACTCATAAAATTCCTTCTTATATCTTACAACTTTAAAATTTAAACTTTTCTTTTCTCCATCTATCTCATAATAATAAAAAGGAATACCAACTGCTCCTAATCTTCTGTATAATCCTCTACCTCCTGAAATCATAAAGCAAATTAAGTTGTTCCTTTTCGCCTTTTTTATTGCCTCCTGAAGAAGGCTTGTAGCATATCCTCTTCCTCTATAATCAGGATGAGTACATACATTTCCGATATTACCAATCTTGATGCGATAACTATCTATCTCTACTTCTTCTTCAATCAGACCCACCAATGAAACGATGCGATTATCCTCTTTAACCACAAATAAATTCCCACTTTTTACATTTTCTTCTGCCCACATCAAAGGTGTTTCTATTCCCATACTCTTTTCTTTAGGTCTAAAAACAAGATCAGCCAGAGAGATAACCGCTGGCAAATCCTTTAATTTAGCCGATGTTATTTTTATACTCATCTCGTTATTAATATACCAGAATGATAACATATTATCAAGAAGAAAAAGGGAATTTGCATAAGTTTATTCAGAAATGGAAGAAATCAGGAAATACTTTTCTAAAATCTTCCATCATCAAATACTTTTTCAATTCAAAAAATATGTTATTTGAGCAGTTTTTTCTTAATTTTCCAGAATCTCCTAAAAAAACCATATTAAAAACTCACCTGCTTTTCATTTAAAGAGAGAGAAAGTTCATAAAGTTTGTGTTTATTCTCTTTCAAAACTGGAATTGTATCAAGCATATTGTTTTACAGAAAACCCCCATTTCTCACAATAAATTTTCATCTTTCTTACTGTTTCTTTCTTCATCGGTAAATGTTAAAATAAGAGAGAAAAAAGTCAATAAAATGAGAGAATATAACAGTTTTTCCAGAGTTGAAGAAATTGCAAGAGAAAGATTTGGTTTGTACTGGGAATATCCTTTTCAGAGGACAAAATTCCTTATTGTCCCTGATTTTCCAACTCTTGGTAAAATTGTCGCATTAAGATTTATAGAGTGGCTCCAGTTAAATCCAGAAGGAGTTGTTTCTCTTCCAACAGGAAAAACCCCTGAATATTTCATAGAATGGACTTCTTATTTTCTTACCAACTGGAATAAAAAGCATGTAAAGAGAGAACTTGAAAAATGGGGAATAGACATAGAAAGAAAACCAGATATGAAAAATTATTATTTTGTCCAGATGGATGAATTTTACCCGATGAACCCGAAGAGAGAAAACAGTTTTGTCTACTATATAAAGAAGTATTACCTGAAAGGCTTTGGATTTGACCCGAAAAAAATGATTTTGATGGAAACATTCAGAAGCAGGGCTATTTCAGAAAAAAATTTATATCATATTTTCCCGGATGGAAAGGTCGATCTTTCTTTAAGATACAGGAAACCGAAAAACCAGTTAGAAGAATTACAGCAGAAAGCAATATATGATATAGATAGATTTGCTGCTGAATATGAAGAGAAAATAGAAAAACTGGGAGGAATTGGCTTTTTTCTCGGAGGTATAGGACCTGATGGACATATTGCATTCAATATAAGAGGCTCTGACCATAATTCAACCACAAGAGTTCTCAATATAAATTATGAAACTGCAGCTGCAAGTTCAGTTGACCTTGGTGGAATAGAAGTTGCAAGAAATAAAGCGGTTATAACAATAGGACTTAAAACAATCACTCAGAATCCTACCACAACAGCAATTATTTTTGCAAGTGGAGAAAGCAAAGCAAAAGTTGTAAAAGACAGTATTGAAAACGAACCTGATATTCTTTATCCTGCTACTGCCTTACATAAACTTTCTGCTGCAAGATTTTATCTCACAAAGGGAGCATCTTCACTTCTAACAGGAGTACGAATTGAAAAATTAAAAAATTATGAAAAAGTTCCTGAGGAGGAAATCGCGAGAATTTTCATTGATATTGCGAACAAAAAGAAAAAAAGGCTGAAAGAACTTACAAAATCAGATTTGAAGAATAATATATTCGGAAAAATTCTTGTTGATAAAAAAATACATGTAGAAAAAGAAAAAAATAGAATATCGTCGGAAATTGTAGAAAAAATCAGAAAAGGAACAGAGGTTATAAAAGGAGTAAAAATTCTTCATACAGCTCCCCATCATGATGATATAATGCTTGGATATCTCCCTTTCATTCTCCATCTTGTAAGAGTTCCGGAAAATCGTCATTTTTTTGCCACCTTTACAAGCGGATTTACTTCTGTTTCAAACCATTATACTTTAAGAATGATAAACGTGGTGGAAGAATTCCTTGAGAAAGGACTCTTAGACAGTTTACTGAAAGAAAAAGATTACTTTAATCCCAAAAATCTCACTGGAAGAAACAGAGATATCTTTCAATATCTTGATGGAGTTGCTGCACAGAGTGATGAAATGAAAAAAGAAGCAGAGGCAAGAAGAATGTTAAGGAATATAGTTGAAATTACAGGGAGTAGCGATATAGGAAAAGTGAAAAAAGAAATAAAAAGGTTAAAACTCTATCTTTTAAGAACATATCCTGGGAAAAAGGATATACCTGAAATCCAGAAATTAAAAGGTATGATTAGGGAATGGGAGGAAGAACTTTTATGGGCTCATCTTGGTTTTAATTGCAACCATATTTTCCATCTGCGACTTGGATTTTATACAGGTGATATTTTCACTCCAGCTCCTGAATATACCAGAGATATAAAACCTGTTATAACCCTTTTAGAGAGAATTTCCCCGGATATAATAACAGTGGCTTTCGACCCTGAAGGAACAGGACCTGATACTCACTATAAAGTTTTACAGATTGTTGCTGAGAGTTTGAGAGAATATTTGAAGAAACACAAAAATAAAAATTTAAAAATATGGGGATATAGAAATGTATGGTTCAGATTTCACCCAGCAGATGCCAATATTTATGTACCTGTTTCAATGAATTCAATAGCAATATTGAAAAGTGCATTTGATATATGTTTTGGTTCTCAAAGAAGTGCTTCTTTCCCGAGTTATGAATATGATGGACCTTTTTCTGAACTTGCAGTTAAAATAATGGTTGAGCAGTACTCTGTAATAAAAAACATTATTGGAAGAGATTTCTTCTATTCCAATCCAGTTCCCCGTCTTAGAGCTACAAGAGGCATGGTTTTTATAAAAGAGATGAACCCTGAAGAACTCCTTGAAGAGGCAGAAGAACTAAAAAAACTCATGGAAACTCTCTAATTTTATTGAGAATTAATAGAAAATATATTTGCTGAATAACAGGAGAAACTGGTCAATCAGGCAAAATATAAAATGGAAAGAAGTTAAGGAAATTGAAATTTAAACAAGAAATAGAGGAAGTATTATTGAGTTTCTTAATG
>JAGHCG010000232.1 GCA_021160565.1 bacterium
CAGATGAAATTGATAGAGAGGAAATTTTCTTTTTTATAATAAGGTATTGTATTACTGTTGATTTAGATTCTTATATGAAGCCGCAGAATTTAGTCAATCCTTCTTAAGAATTAATGTGAGAATAAAGCAATAAAGAAAAAGAGATATCACTAATTGGAGCCGGGAGAAATAGAAATGAGGAGAATTTGAGAGGAGGAACGACCTTTACATGGTTTTACAAGTGTTATAATTATTCTCTTTCCATCAGGAGACCAGCAATTATCAGAAATTATCACTCTCTCACCAATATATTCAGGATGACCTTGTTCATTGAAGTGAGTAATTTTTCTTTTTTCTGAACCATCTGAATTCATAATCCATAGCTCTGTTTTTAAGGTTCTGGACCATCTTTCAGGAATGTATTTATAACCCTTGCTACTTACCCAGCATATTTCTTTACCATCAGGGGAATAGTGAGCATGTTCATCCCAGACATCAGGAGAAAAGGTTAATCTTTTCAGTTTTTGTGTTTTTATATCCATTTCCCATATATCATAACCGTAATATGCTCTCTTCCCCGAACCTATGGTACAGAGTATTTTTTTACAATCCTTTGAAAATTGATGTGCTTCATACCAGACCTTCCCTTTTGGTTGATACGATTTTACATTTTCAATATGGGGGATGGGTTTTTCAACAAAATCAGCAATCATTATAGACCAGTTAAATTTGTCTTTTCCCATTTTTTGTGACCATAGAAGTTTTTTCCCATCAGGTGAAAAAGAAGGGTGAAGAATTGCCTGTCCAAATTTCACCTTTGTTAATTGATAAAAATTTCTATTTTTGAGGTCCATAATCCACAAATTATTATGTAAACCATGTCCAGGCTGTGTATAGAAATAATCAATTTTTTTTGTATGAGGAAATTTTGGGTCCTGAGATTGAAAAACTATATATCTACCATCAGGATGCCAGGAAGGTTGTCCATTATGAAGAGAAGGTATTTTTGATATATTACAGGTTAAACATCTGGCATCTGAACCATCGGATTTCATTACCCATACATCATAATAGCCATCTTTTCCATATCTGCTGTGAACTATTAAGTCGCTTCTATATGACCAGTCAACTCTCCCTCCCCTTTCTGAAACCAGAATTTGATATTTTTTAAATGAACCACCATAAGAATTTATAAATAAGAACAATCCGATGAATAAAATTTTATTGGTTAACCTCATTTTATATTTCTAAAATGAGAAATTTTCGTTAACTCTACGAATTCAGAGTAAGAAAGTTGACCAGGAGCTACTTTTCTACCTAAGGAAACATAGGTAAAGAGGGAACCCAAAAAAAGAGGAATAAACCTGAAAAGCGGGTTATTGCCCATTGGTATAATAACTAAATGGTTTTTGCGGGTGTAAAAATATGTAATTTCAGCAAGATTATAGAGATGTTTTTCAGAAATTACCAGTGTTGCTATCTTTATTATATCTGGCTTTTCTTTTTTTGCCTTTCTTATCAGATCTTTCAGTATTTCTTTTCCAGGTGTTTTTTTGAAATTGTGATAAGAGACAATTACTCCTTTCCCATTACTTTTTGCAATTTCAACAACTTCCTTTAAAATCTTGCTTTTAAGTTCTATATCTACAAAATCCACATACTCAATTATATTTTTGAAAATTTCTATTCGTTTCTTATCCGGTATATAGTAGGGATTTTTACCTCCTTCTTTATACCATCTTACAGTTCCAATAATTTTTGAATTTGTGCATTCTCTAATTTTCACTATCCATGGTATCAATTCTTCTTCATCTTTTTCCCTTAAAAATTCATCTATTCTCAATTCTATCCATTCAACATCTTTTATTTCTTTCAATCTCCCATTTTCTTCTTTTCCTGTTAACACCACACATACTTTTTTTTCAATATTGAATTCCACCTCTTACTCCTTTATAAAAACTCCATCAAAAGAGAGATTAGATTTCAAATCCTATGTCAAGTTTGGATTTTGCAAGAATATAACTGTTCTGGATGATAGTGTTAACATCCGCAACTTTAACTCCTGAGGAGATTATTATCCTTCTTGCAAATTCATCATCAATAAGGTCTTCAGAAGAATGGGCATCTGTATTTAAAATAAGAGGAAAACCATATTCATACCACAATCTTACTATATGTCCATTTGATAGGGAATGCCCTTTCCTTGCAGAAATTTCTACATATATGCCTTTTTCAGCAGCAATTTTGGCATCTTCCTCACTTAAAATTCCAGGATGTGCCAGAATATCAATTTCGCTTTCAAGTGCTTTTCTATTTGTACCTTTTGCAACTGGCTCAACTATTGTTTCTCCATGCACAATTATCAATTTTGCTCCCATATTTTTTGCAATTTGCACAATTACAGGAATATCAATAGGGTTTACATGTGTAATTTCCACACCAGGAATAGTTTTTATTCTGAGATTTCTGTTTAATCTTTCACTTACTCTTACCAGAGAAGAAATAACATTTTCAACATTGGAAAAATCAACATGGTCTGTAAAAGCAATTACTTTATATCCTTTACTTTCTGCTCTCCTTGCAAGTTCACTGGGTAGAAGTTCTCCATCGGATAGAAGAGTATGAGTATGTAAATCAATCATTTTTCTCTTCCTTTCTTGAAGAAGTTTTCTCCTCTGTTTCCCCCTCTGGTTTATGCTTTTTCATTTTAACTCCATGAACAATTACATCCACTCGGGTCACTTTTAAACCGCTCATTTTTTCAACTTCTTCCTTTATTGCTTTTTGAATCTGATAGGTAACTTCCGGGATATTAACTCCATATTCAACCACAACCCCAAGTTCAAAACTTACCTCTCCTTCTCCAACAACAACTTTTATTCCTGCATCAGGAGTTTTTTTAAAAATCTGGGCTATACCACCAATTAAACTTGTTGCTATTTTATGGACACCAGGGACTTTTTTTGCAGCAACAGAAGCAATTGAACTTAAAACTTCATTATCTATTTTCACGCTTCCAAGTTCTTTTTCTTCTTCAATCATTTTTTTACCTCCTGGTTTTTCTTGTTTTTTGAAAGGAGATATTTTTCAAGCCATCCAACAGAATACCTTCCACTTAAAAATATTGGATGAGAAAATATTTCTTTATAAAGGGGAATTGTTGTTTTTATTCCTTCAATAACTGTTTCGTTCAATGCTCTTATCATTCTCTCAATTGCTTCCTCTCTTGTTTTCCCATATGTAATTAGTTTCATCACAAGACTATCATAATAAGGAGGCACAACATATCCTTCGTAAATATGAGTGTCTATTCTTATACCTGGTCCTCCAGGTAAAATTAATTTTTTTATTTTTCCGGGAGATGGAATAAAATCATTCTCAGGGTCTTCTGCATTTATCCTGCATTCAATTGCATGACAGTTTATCCTGATATCTTCCTGATTTATTTTCAATTTTTCTCCTTCTGCAATCAAAATCTGGCTTTTTACAAGGTCTATTCCTGTAACAAGTTCAGTAATAGGATGTTCAACCTGTATTCTTGTGTTCATTTCAATAAAATATGGAATTCTATCTGAATTTACAAGAAACTCCACTGTTCCTGCATTCTTATAATTTATTCCTCTGGCAACCCTGTAAGCATATCTGTAAAGTTTCTTCCTTAATTTTTCATCCACAAAAGGAGACGGACTTTCCTCTATCAGTTTTTGATGTCTTCTCTGAATTGAACAATCTCTTTCAGGAAAAACAAGTATTTTCCCCTTCCCATCACATAGAATTTGAATTTCTATATGTCTTGGTCTTTCAAGAAATTTCTCAAGATAAACTTTTTCTTCTCCAAATGAAATTTTTGCTTCTTCCTGACATGTTTCCCACATCTTTTTAAACTCCTCCGGAGAGTTCACTATTCTCATTCCCCTGCCCCCTCCACCGGCACTTGCTTTTATTATAACTGGAAACCCTATTTTTTTAGCATGAGCAAACGCCTTTTCATAATCATTTTCTTCATACCCTGGAATTACAGGAACTTTATTTTTCTTGACAGTTTTTCTGGCAAGAGATTTGTCTCCCATAAGTTTTATGTTTTCAGCAGTAGGTCCTATAAAAATAATCCTTGATGCTTCACAGATTTCAACAAAGGGAATATTTTCAGAGAGAAATCCATATCCGGGATGAACTGCCTCTGCTCCAGTAATTTCCATCGCACTCACAATTGAAGGTATATTAAGATAACTTTCACCTGGAGAGGGTGGTCCTATACATATTTTTTCATCAGCAAGTTGCACAGGGAGAGAATTTTTATCACCTTCTGAATATCCTATAATTGAAGTAAGACCCAATTCCTTACAACTTCTTATTATTCTCAGAGCTATCTCTCCTCTGTTCGGGATAAAAACTTTCTTAAACATTTTATTTTATAAGTTCAATTATAAAAAGAACCTGTCCAAACTCCACGGGCTTTCCATTTTCAACAAGTATCTCCTTGACAATCCCTCTGTGTTCCGATTTTATCTCGTTCATCACCTTCATCGCTTCAATTATACATAAAGTATCTCCTTCTTTAACTTCTGAACCAACTTCAACAAAAGGAGGACTTTCAGGTGAAGGAGCCCGATAAAAGGTACCGACAAGAGGAGATTTCACATACACTACATTTTCCAGTTTTTGAAATTTCTGTTTTGATTCCTCAACAATCTCTTCTGGATTAATATCAGATGGTATCTCTTCTATGGGTCTGCTTTCTTTTATTTCTTCCCCTTTTTTGCTCAAAATCAAATGAAAATCACCCTTTTTTACTTCAATATACTCTAACCCATACTTCTTCATAAATTCAGCGTATATTTTTAATTCTTCCGGCTTCATTTTCTCTCCCTGAAAATTTTTTCTGTTATCTTCAGCATTTTCCCTGCAATTTCAATGGCTTTTTTCGCATCTTCCTCTGAATAGAAATCATCAGGAATAAAATCTGCTTCACCATAAAAAGCAAGTTCTCTCTGACTTCGTAAATATTTACAATCATTTTTTAACTCAATTATTTCTTTCTTCACCTTTTCCGGCAATTCTTCTTTATGTTCAATTATTACATCTATCACATCATGCCATTTAGGAGGATTTATTCCCAACTTTATTAAAATTGCTTTTTCAAGAAGTTCCACTACTTCCTGGGCTTCTCTAATTACATCTGAAAATGCTTTTTTTCTGAAAAATTCCTGTAGAATTTCCACTCTAATTTTACATCTTTTAAAATAGTTCTGTGCAAGTGCTTCATTTACCATTTTCAATCACCACATAATGAGGAATTGGCTTTGGGTGAAATACAAGGCACTTTTTTTTGAAATTTTCAAGTTCTTTAATAAATCTTTCAAAAAACTTATTTCTATCATAAATTATTTTGAATTCACTTGACCATAAATATGGTAATGCCCTGGGAATTAAAGATTTTTTACTTTTAATAATGGGGGAAATTAAAGGATATATTTTTCTTCTTTTCATTTCTGAATAAGAGGAAGTTTTATCAAGAAGTGAAAAAAACTCTGTGTAAATCTCATAGGAATTTCTGACTTCTTCCAGAATAATGAGTATATCAACATCAGATACAGGAGTATCAAGTCCTCTGGCAAAAGAGCCAAACAAAACAATTGATATTAAATTTTCACCATATTTTTTCAGATACTCTTCTTTTATCTCTTCCAGTAATTTAAAAATCATTTCTCTCATTTTTCACACTCTACTGATATACTCTCCTGTTCTTGTATCAACTTTCACCACATCTCCTGCTTCAACAAAAAGAGGTGTTTGAATAACAAGACCTGTTTCAAGTTCAACTCTTTTTTTCCCACCCTGAACAGTATCACCTTTGTATCCTGGTTCTGCTTTAACCACCTTTAAATTTACTGTTGTTGGTAATCTTATATCCAGAATTTGATTTTTATAAAACAGTCCTGTAACTTCAAGATTTTCTATCAGGTAATATTTTTTATCCCCGATTATCTCCTGACTTATTGAAAATTGCTCATATGTGGTATTATCCATAAAGTAATAGTTTGCTCCATCACTGTAAAGATAGGTAAGAGGCACTTCATCAACAAAAACATCACCAACTTCATAATCAGACCTGAAAGTAAATTCAACTGTTTTATTTGCTTTTATATCTCTCACCTTTACCTTCACAAACCCTCTTCCTCTTGATTGAGTAAGGTGGCTGTATGAAAGCACAGAATAAATATTTCCTTCATATTCAAATAAACTTCCTTCTCTCAAATCAATTACCTTCATACACCCTCCTTCTGTGCAAGGCTAAACCTTTTCTCCATAGAAGAAACCAGTCAAGTGCCAAGGTTTAGCCTTTTAATAATTATAACCCAAACAGAATGGAAAAACAATGAAACCGGTTAGTTGAAAAAGTTAGTAAAAAAATGTATCATTAATCAAATGAACAGATATAAGGACTGGTTTGAGCAGGCACAAAGGGACTTTGAGAAAGCAAAACTTGATGTTAAAAATGAATTTTATGACTGGGCTTGTTTTACATCTCAACAGGCAGCAGAAAAAGCAGTAAAAGCATTATGTATGAAATTAAAATTTGATGTCTGGGGTCATTCCATCACAGATATACTTCAATTTTTAAAAGAAAGAATCAATATCCCTGAAAAAATTATAGAACTTGCTCAATTACTTGATACCTACTACATTTCAACAAAATACCCAAATGGATTTATAACAGGGAAACCAGCAGATTATTGCAATAAAAAAATGGCAGAGGAGGCAATAAATGCCTGTGGTGAAATCATTCGGTTCTGTGAAAGTTATATCAATAGATAAAAAGGAATTGATGGAAAAACTTAAAAAAGTAAGGAATACTATAAAAAGAGAAGAAACTGAAGTTATTGATATTAGAATTTTTGGTTCAATAGCAAAAAATGAAGAAACAGGAGTAAGTGACCTGGATATATTGATAATTTTAAGGAAATCTAAGGAAATTCCTCTAAAAAGGATTTTGAAATACAGAAAATATTTCAACCTGGGCATTCCTGTTGATATTCTCGTTTACACAGAAGATGAAATAAGAAAAATGGTAAAAGAGAACAATTTCTTTATAAAAAACATCTTGAAAGAAAGTATTTCAATTTAATAAATACACAACTTCTCATCTCTGTTTCCAAGAATCTTTCCCGGAGAGATAGCAGCAGGTAGAATCAATATTCCCGGAGATTAAGTCAGTGAGGATATTATCTCTCTGGAAAAATCGCAGAAAATTTCTATTGCTTTTTTAAATACCAACTTTAAATTTCTCCTTTAAAAGATTAAACGGTGTGTCCCAAGAATTTCATATATTTCATTTTTTATCTTATAAATATCCCCGTTCTCTTTCAAAATACCAAGGTCAACATCCTCTCCTTTTCTTTTAAGGGACGAACCAAACAAATATACTGACTTAACTCCTTTTTCTTAAAGTAATCCCTTAGATTATAAATTTTCTTATCTATATCTTCTGGCAAAGGCGAAAATTTCATCCATTTTTCCTTAAGAGACATTGGTTTATCCTTTTTTATATTTTACCTTATTTTAGCATAACCCTAAAAAGAAAAGGGGCGTCCGCTTTCGGAACGCCCCTTCAAATTTTTATTATTTTTTTATTATCTCATTACAATGTCAAGGGAATCTTCAAGTTCAGGAGTCATCATCCAGTAAGCAGGTTCCTGTTCAAAGTATTTATCTGCTTTAAGAATATCCAGCATAATCATTGAGTAAGGACCTGCTTCAACTCCAATCAGTATCACGCTTGGACTGACTGCTCTAAACCACTGATTGGACCTCATTCCACCATCCATTCTACCGTTGAAGAAGATAAGTCCTGGTGGTACATAGTTCGGATAACAGAGGAGAACATCTCTTGGCTGAACTATTCCATCTATTCCAACTGAAACAAAGAAGTTTTCATCAGATGCATATACATACAGGTCTCCAGGATTGATGTTAACTTCAATTGGCTCATACCCAGAGCCATTCGGGTCAAATTTTCCTATTGTTCCATCAAATGCCAGTAATTCAGAAGTATCTGTTGCTATCACATCATATGGTGTTGTAGTGTTATTATCAAGGATTGAACCATTTGTATGAAGTTTCACTGAACCACCATTTGCCTGAATAACTCCTGCGATTGTCATATCTCCACCAAATACAACATTTGGAATTGGACTTGTATCAACTAATTCACCATTTTCAAACCTTATATAACCATTTTCTATTCTTATATCTCCATTTCCTGTGGTAACTCCTCCAGCAGTAATAGTTTGTGTTGAAATCACATTAGTTGTTACGGTCACACCAGAAGAAATTGTTAAATCACCATTTACTTCTGTGTTTGTTCTTATCCAGATATCACCATTTGTTGTATTTGCTGCCACTTCAACTGGATACTCAGCACCAATCGGCCGTCCTTGAATTTCTATTGCATCAGGTGTACCGGGCAATCCTGCAGTGTATCCAATTCCAGAAGCAGCAAGTAAAGCAACTTTTTGTGCTATAATATTAACCGCATCTCCATTATTATCAAATATCATACCAGTTGTTGCTTCTATTCCAACTCCATTTCCTGCTTCCACATATCCAATTTCTACATTTCTTCCTGCTGTGAGTGTAGCGTCATCCGCACTTGTTGAAGTTGAATCAGAAGAAATTATAATATCTCTTCCTGCAACTAACTGGGTCTCATCAAGAGCCCATAAAGTTGAATAATCAGAGATATTTATATCATTTGCTGTCGCTTGAATTCCTATATCTCCTCCTGAAACAAGTGTGCTCTGGACTATGTTAACATCTGTTGCCGCCTGTATTTTC
>JAGHCG010000174.1 GCA_021160565.1 bacterium
AAAATTACCATATAAAATCCCTATTCCAAATAAAATGAAAAGGGAAGATATTGTTCCCATCACAATATATTTAAAGGCTGCTTCAATTTCCCTTGCCTGGCAGCCAAAACCAACAAGAGCATAAGCAGAAATAACAGAAATTTCAAGAAATACAAAAAGATTGAAAAGGTCTCCTGTTAAAACAACTCCATTCATACCAGCAACCATCAGAAGGAAGAGGGGATAATATCTGAGTTTTGAAGTATAAAGTTTTTCCATATAACTTACTGAAAATAGAGTTGACATAAATGCAATAAGGTTTATTACCAGTAAAAGAAGCCAGGAAAATCCATCAAGAACAAGGACTATCCCGAAAGGTGGGGGCCAGTTCCCCATATAATAAGTTGTGTTTTCTCCTGCAATAAGTAAAGTAAAAAGAAGAAGGAGAAAAGTTGTTATATTTCCAGAAACATCAGGAAACCATTTAAGTTTCCTTGAAACCATCGGTATAAAGAATGCCATCCCAAGTGGTAAAGCAATAAAAATAGGTAATCCTATCATTTTTAACCCCTCAATTTCTTCATTTCAGTTATATCAAAAGTTCCATATCTCTCATATAACCTTATTGCCACTGCTACCATTAAAGAAAGAATACCAAGACCTATAACTATTGAAGTAAGAACAAATGCCTGTGGAAGAGGGTCAACAGATTTTGAAACAAATTCACTCAAACTCATTGATTTATTTATAATTGGAGCAATCCCTCCTTTTCTGTATCCAACAAGAACAATGAAAAGATTCACTGCGTATTCCATAAGCATTAATCCAAGAATTATTTTTACGATATTCTTCTTACAGATTGCTCCATAAACTCCTATTAGAAAAACAAGAAAACACAGATAATATATCATTTCTTCTCCTTTTCAGTAGAGATAAGTTTTCCTTTGCCGTCTTCAAAAACAACTCTTACAACTGCAAGAATTATAAAGACCATAAAGAGAGATGCTCCAACTTTCATTCCTATACTCAAATTACATAAAGGAATAATTCCTGCACTGAACAATCTGAAATTCCCTGTTGGATGAAATTTCTCAATAAAGTTTGTAAAAAATGTGCCTGTAAAATAAACACCCATAGAAGCAAGAAAAAGGAATAAAAGGGCACCAAGGCTATCAAGTTCAGAAGCAAGAAGTTTTCCCATTTTTCCAAGAGCATATTCTCTTCCAAAAGCAAGTGTAATTAGTATAAATGTGCCTGCAATTATAACTCCACCAGGAAACCCTCCACCAGGAGTTAAATGTCCATATATAACAACATAAATTCCATAAAGGAATATAAATCCTTTCAACCATCTTGTTGCTGTTTTAACTATAATACTTAACCCTTTTTCTTCCATTTTATTTTCTCCTCTTTCTTGCATAAATTCTCAGTATTGCAAGTGCTCCAAGTATTGAAGTGAAAAGAACAGTTGCTTCTCCAAGAGTATCGTAACCTCTATAATCAAGTAAAACTGCTGAAACTATATTTGCTGCTCCTGTTTCTCTCAATCCATTTAAAAGGTATCTGTTTGTTGGAGCAGAAGAATTTAAAACAAAAGCAGGTGTTCCAAATTCAGGCAACCATCTCAATGCTTCAATTCCAAAAAGGAAAAATATAAAAAGAATTGCAAGTGTTGCAACAAGACCAAAGAAATCTCTATCTTCATCTATTGTTGTTAAATCCCTTCTTATAGTTGCTCTAATAAGAATAACAAGTGAAAGAACCTCAACAACAAGTTGTGTAATCGCTATATCAGGTGCACCAACAAGCAGGTAAATTATACTGCAAAATGCTCCCACTGCTCCAAAAGCCACAACAGCAGAAAGTAAATCCTTTGTTTCAATTGCAATTATAGAAGCCATCACTATAAATATTAAAAACAAACCCACCACAATTTCTATCATCTTTTCCTCACATTTTCATAAATATAAACAGAAGTACAATAAGTCCAAACATTATCCATGAAAGATACGTAAGCAAAACTCCACTGTGTAAATATCTGAAAATTTTTCCAAAATAAAATACAATACCTTTACCTATCTCATATATATCAAAAATTTTATTTTTTGCAAGTTCATACATTTTTCTGAAAAATCCCATTTCTTCAATTGTTTTATAAAATTCAGTTCCGCTCATATCCATTTCTTCCTTTACTTCTTCTCCTCCAACAAAATTTGGAACAATTCTTACTTTTATTGAGGAAACCATAGCAAAACTGATAAGTCCTATTAAGAGTGCTATTAGTATCAGTATAGTAGAACTTCCAAGAATAGAAAAGTTGTAAGAACCTGGCATAATCTGAGAAAGGAATCTGGAAACAAATCCTCTGTATCCAAATCCTATAATTATACACAAAAGAGCAAGCACTATTGATGGAAATACCATACTGAAAGATACTTCTTTTATCTCTTCCTTATATTCCTTTTTCTTTCCAAGGAAAACTGAATGGATTACTTTAAGAAAACTTGCAAGAGTTAATGCACTTCCTATCATTGCAGCAATTATCCACAAAGCCCATGAGAAATTGGGGTCAAACTTTGCTCCTTCAAACAATCCCTGATAAATCATCCATTTGGAGAAAAACCCATTTAAAGGTGGAACACCTGAAATTGCCAAAGAAGAAATAAGAAATGCTGAAAATGTAATGGGCATCAATTTCCCAATTCCGCCAAGATTTTCCAGTTCAGTTGTTTTTGTTTTCTCTTCTACTGCTCCAATACCAAGAAATAAACCACACTTATATATTGCATTATTTACCATATGGAAAAGACCACCAATTATTCCAACAGGATTTCCGCTTCCTATTCCAAGAATCATATATCCAACCTGACTTACTGCATGGTATGATAAAAGTTTTTTAACATTATGCTGAACAAGTGCCATCATTACAGCCGCCACAATTGTAAATGCTCCTATAAATCTTAGAAGAAGCCACATACCATAATGAAAACCAAAAAGATTAAGACATATTCTTGCAAGGAAATATATCCCAAGAAGTTTATCAAGAGATGCGGGAAGAAATGCCAGAACAGAAACAGGGGCAGTTTCAGAAATTTCAGGTATCCAGGTATGGAATGGCATTGCTCCTGCTTTTGCAAGAGATGCACTTAAAAGACAGAAGAAAGCAGCAAAAGCAATTCCTGTTTTAAGCATAATGTGAATTTCATCAATGAAGAATGTGCCTGTCAAAACCCACAAGATTCCTATTC
>JAGHCG010000049.1 GCA_021160565.1 bacterium
GTGATTTCCATTGAGAAAGAAAATTTTTTGAGATTAAGAAAGAAAATAGATGCACTGAAAGAATTTTTAATATCTGGAAGAGGAATTGATGTTTTTATTCCATTTGTAAGAGTCGCAAATATTTTAAAGCAAGCAAAAGAGAAAAAAATCAACTTTGGTGAGTTTGATGAGAATTTATTGATTGAAGAAGGAGAAAAGAAACTCTATCAGTTTTATATAAAAGAAAGAGAAAAACTTTTAAGTCTAAATAAACAAAACAGTTTCCGTGAGTTTCTGGAAGCATTTGCTGAATGGAGAAAGCCAGTTGATAACTTTTTTGATGAAGTTCTTGTTATGTGTAATAATGAGAAATTGAGGAATAACCGTCTTGCTCTTTTAAAAAAAATAAATGAACTCTTTAATCTTTTTGCTGATTTTTCCTATTTATCATTAAAGGAGATTGAAAATGCTAAAAAAATCTGACCCTGAGATTTATTCAGCCCTTCAAGGAGAAATAAGAAAACAGAGAGAAACTATAAATCTTATTCCATCTGAAAATATTGTGAGCAGAAATGTTTTGAAACTTGCTGGTTCAATTTTTACTAACAAATATGCAGAGGGTTACCCAGGAGAAAGATATTATGGAGGATGTAAATTTGTGGATATAGTTGAGGAGATAGCAATCAGGAGAGCATGTAAACTTTTCAATTCAGAACATGCAAATGTTCAACCTCATTCTGGAAGTCAGGCTAATATGGCTGCTTATTTTTCTGTTTTGAAACCGGGAGATAAAATTCTTGGTATGAACATCAGTTCAGGAGGACATCTTACTCATGGAGTTAAAGTAAATTTTTCAGGGATTCTTTATAAATCAGTATTTTACGATGTAGATAGAGAAACTGAATTAATTGATTATGAAAAGGTAAGAGAAATAGCATTAAAAGAAAAACCAAAAATGATAGTGTGCGGTAGCAGTTCCTATTCAAGAATTATAGATTTCAAAAAATTCTCAGAAATTGCCCGTGAAGTTAACGCTTATCTTCTTGCAGATATAGCACACATTGCAGGATTTGTAATTACTGGACTTCATCCTTCCCCTGTTCCTTATGCTGAATTTGTAACTTCAACAACTCATAAAACTCTTCGGGGACCACGCGGTGGATTGATTTTATGTAAAAAAGAATTCAAGGAGAAAATAGATAAAACAATAATTCCTGGAATTCAGGGAGGACCACTTGTTCATATTATAGCAGCAAAAGCAGTTGCTTTTAAAGAAGCCATGAATAAAGAATTTAAAAAGTATCAGAAACAGATTTTGAAAAATTCAAAAAGATTATGTAAATGCCTGCAGGAAAGAGGATATAGAATTGTAAGTGGAGGAACAGATACTCATCTTATGGTGATAGATTTAAGAAATAAAAAGATTACAGGTCTTGAAGCCCAGTTGATTCTTGAAAAGGTTGGTATAATTACAAACAAAAATGTTATACCCTTTGACCCATTACCACCCACAATTACAAGTGGAATAAGAATAGGACCTGTTGCAATTACAAGCAGAGGTATGAAAGAAAAAGATATGGAGAAAATTGCAGAGTGGATAGATGAATCTCTGACAAACAGAGAAAATGAAAAGATTTTAAAAGATATAGCAAAAAAAGTAAGGAGATTTGCAAGTGAATTCCCAATCTATGCGGATTAAAAGACCGGACTGGGATGAATATTTTATGAAAATAGCCGAACTTGTAAGTACTCGTTCAACGTGTCTGAGGAGAAAAGTAGGAGCAGTAATTGTCAAAGAAAAAAGAATTCTTGCTACAGGATATAATGGTGCTCCTACTGGATTAAAGCATTGTGATGAAACAGGCTGTTTAAGAGAAAAATTGAAGATTCCATCTGGAGAAAGGCATGAACTGTGCAGAGGATTACATGCTGAACAGAATGCTATAATTCAGGCAGCATATTATGGAGTATCAATTAAAGGGAGTGTTTTATATGTCACTTGTCATCCATGCAGTGTATGTGCAAAAATGATAATAAATGCAGGAATAAAAGAAGTTGTTATAAAAGAAGGATACCCTGATAAAATGGCAGAGGAGTTTTTGAAAGAGAGTAACGTTAAAGTGAGGTATTTGAAAAAATAATGAGTGATATACCTTCCATTGTAAAAGAAATTCTAAAAAAGCGTGGAATTGAAGAAATAGAACAATTTATTTATCCAACAGTTCAGAAAACCTTCCATCCTTTTTCCTTCCCTTCCATTGAAGAAGGATGTAAGGTAATTGCTGAGTCAATTTCAAAAAAAGAGAAAATTTTTATTTACGGAGATGGAGATATTGATGGAATAATATCTGTTTTTTTTCTGAATAAAGTTTTTTCAGAAGTAAACATCCCTTTTTCCTTTTATCTCACTCACAGACTGGAAGATTACGAAATTGAAACTTCTATTGTAAAAACTCTGATAGATGAAGGATATTCTTTAATGATAACAGTGGATTGTGGAACATCTTCACATGAATTTTTAAAAGAAGCGGAAAAATGTGGATTGAAAGTTGTTGTGATTGACCATCATATTTTTGATACCCCTGTTTTACCTTCCTTTCATACTTATATAAATCCGAATTTTCTTTCACGCCTTAATTTAAAAAATTATTTGAGTTCAGCATCTCTTGTTTTTAAAGTAATTGAAGGATTAAAATTTCTTCTTCCAGGACTTGAGGGAAAAAGTTTGTATGATACATTTGAATTGATTGGACTTACTGTTTTGTCAGACCATCTACCAGTAATAGGGGAAAACAGAATTTTTCTTCATTATTGCTTGAAAAATTTATTATTCACAAAAGTGAAAGGACTGAGATTTTTTCTTGAACATTTGAAAATAAAAGAAAAATTAAAAGTAGAAGATATAGTGATGAAATTAAATCCAAAATTGAATGCACCTGGAAGATTTGGAAGACCAGAAATAGTTTTAAATCTTCTGATGGAAGAAGATGACTATGAAATTATGAGTATGATAAAGGAGATTGAATATTATGATAGAAAGAGATATGGTGAAATTAAAAAAATTATTTCAAAAATAGAAAATATGGATAATATTGAAGATGGA
>JAGHCG010000166.1 GCA_021160565.1 bacterium
GTTAATGCAATATTTTCTTTTCTTGCAGCAATTTCATTAACTTTGAAGAATCTTAATCTTCCAAAAGTTGAATGGTTTATTTTTTATATCTTAAACACTCTTTTAATTACAATTGGTATTGAATATTTTTTAAACATAATCGCTTCATTCTATCGCTCTGCTAAGGTTGAGAGGAAACTTCCTTTTGATTCAAAGATTTTATATTTACTTTCTCTCCCTGAAGAAGTTATACCGTCATTTTCAGAAATAATAGAGTATCAATTTGGTTTCCGCATAACACAAACATGGTTTTATCAATTTATAAAAAAGAGAATTGTTCCTCTTCTATTAATTCAAATAACATTTCTCTATCTTTTAACATGTATTGTAATAGTAAGACCATATGAAAGATGTTTTATAGAATTTTTAGGAAGACCTATAGGAAATGGGAAAGTTTTTGGGCCTGGACTTCATTTCAAATTCCCATGGCCTATCAGCAAAGCAAAGATTTACGATGTTGAAAGAATAAAAACTATAAGAATTGGCGCTAAAGGAGAAGAAGGAGAAAGATTACTATGGACAGAAAAACATTATAAAGAAGAGTTCAATTGGATAATTGCAAGTAAAGAAATTGCTACTTCTCCTTCTAAATATATAACTGTTCCTGTAAATTTTATGAGTGGTGTTGTATGGGTTTATTACAAAATTGACCCAGATAAATTGTTTGATTATGCATATTCCCATGCTCAACCTGATGAACTTTTGAAAAATCTTGTCAGAAATCAATTTACAAGAATGATGATGAAAGTTGATTTTCATGAGGTATTGACAGTGAAAAGGCTCTCACTTGTTAATCTTTTAAAAGAAATTTTACAACAACAAGTTGATAAATATAACCTTGGAATAAAAATAGTTCTTATCAACCTTGGAAATGTTCACCCTCCTGTGGAAGTAGCAAGAAGCTTTGAGAAAGTTGTAGGAGCGATGGAAAGAAAAGAAGCTTATATTCTTGACGCTGAGGCATATAAGAATAAAGAATTAACATTAGCCCATTATAAATCCTCTCAGATAAATGTGGATGCAGAAGCTTATAAATTTGTAAGGTCAACCGTATCTAAGGGACAAAGAGAGAAGTTTTTAAAAGAACTGATAGCATATAGAAAGAATCCAAGAATTTTTAAATACAGACATTATTTAAACACCTTAGAAAAGGCTCTTTTATATCCTATAAAATATATTGTGGTTTCATCCGATAGAGAAAGGAATGTTACTATAATTGACCTTGAAAAAACCCCTTTACCAGAAATTCTCTCCTTAGGAGCAGAAATTGAAACAAAGGAGGAGAAATGAAAAAAAGATTAAATCCATATACTTTCTTACTTGGTTTCTTACTTTTCATAATACTTTTAATCTATTTAATTGCATTTCAGGTTCCATTGGGTAAAACTGCTGTTGTGACAACTTTTGGTAAACCTGTTCGTGTTATAAAGGCCCCTGGTCTTTACTGGAAAGCTCCCTGGCCAATACAGGAAGTTTATATTTTTGATACAAGAATACAGGTGCTTGAAACGAAAATGGAAGAAACATATACTTCTGATGGTAAAAATATAATCTTAACTGCTGCAATACTCTGGCGAATTAATGACCCTCTAAAATTTTTCACTTCAGTAGGTGATAAAGAAACTGCTGAAAAAAAGCTTACTTCTCTTGTAAGAAACTATAAAAATGGAATAATAGGAACATATCAACTTGCAAATTTAATAAACATTGACGAAAACTTGCTTAAATTAGATGAAATACAGGAAAGGATAAAAGAGTTATCAACAGAAGAGGCAGAAAGGATATATGGAATAGAAGTTTTAGAAACGCTCTTTACACAAATGCAGTTTCCACAAGATGTAACAGAAGATGTTTTTGAAAGAATGAGAAAAGAAAGAGAAAGAATTGCTCAGAAATTCCTCGCAGAAGGAGAAGGAATGGCAAGTTATATAAAGGCACAGGCAGATGCTGAAAAAGAAAGAATACTTGCAGAAGCAAGAGCTCAGGCAATGAAGATAAAAGGGGAAGGAGATGCTGCTGCATCTAAATACTATGATATATTCACAAAGAATGAAGAACTTGCTATTTTCTTAAGAAAACTTCAAGCGCTGGAAAAAACATTGAAAAACAATTCAACTGTAATACTTGATAGCAGAACACCACCTTACGACTTGTTTATAGAAAATTTAAAGGGGAAAAATGGAAGGAAAAAATAGAGAAAGTGCTGCCTTAGAATATTTTTCTAAGGCATTAAAAATAAGTTTTCAGTTCTTAAAATTTTTGATTGGAATATTAATAATTTCTTATTTGTTATCAGGATTCTTTACTGTTAAACAGGATGAAGTTGCTATTGTACTAAGATGGGGAAAAATTAAAGGTATTGGGGATAAAAGAATTCTAAAGCCTGGTTTTCATTGGACTTTTCCTGAACCTATTGATAAAGTTGTAAGAATTCCTGTTAAAAGAGTTAAGTCATTAGAATTAAGAAAATTCTGGAGTCCTGACCTTGATAAAGAAAAAGTTTCTCCTGCTTCTCTTTTAATTCCTTATCTTCATGGATATCTAATAACAGGGGACAAAAATATTATACATACTCTCTGGCATATTGAATACAGAATAGATGACCCAATTTCATATATTAAAAATATTTCAGATGAGAAA
>JAGHCG010000124.1 GCA_021160565.1 bacterium
ATCCGGAAGAATAAATTGTTTCTGGTTGAATATGGACAATTTTTGAATTGCTTCCGGATAATTTTTTTACCAGATGGGCAAGTTCATTTATCGTTATCTCTTCTGTACTTCCTATATTAAATATTTCTCCAAAAGATTCTTTTCTCTGAATAAGATTCAGAAGAGCATTTACAACGTCTTTCACATGAATAAAACATCTTGTTTGATTTCCGGTACCAAAAACTGTAATGGGTTTTCCTCTCAGGGCTTGCTTTACAAACCTTGGAATTACCATACCATACCTTTCACTCTGTCTTGGTCCCACTGTATTAAATAATCTCACAATAATTACTGGGAGGTTTTTCTCCTGATAAAATGCAAGAGATAAGAATTCATCAATTGCTTTAGTACATGCATAACTCCATCTTTTCTTTTTCGGTGAACCTATTATTATATCTTCATCTTCTGAAAAGGGTATTTTCTCATTCTTCCCATATACTTCAGAAGTAGAAGTTATAAGAATTTTTTTATTATTTTCTGAACAACTTTTCAAAATATTATAGGTTCCTTCAATATTTACTATTATTGATTGGATAGCACTTTTCATTACTTTTTTAACACCAACAACAGCAGCCAGATGAAAAACAAAATCAACTTTTTTCACCAGTTGTTCAACAATTGTTTGATTGAGAATCGTATCAATTACAAGATGAAAATTTGGTTTTTCTAAAAAATTCAACACATTTATTAAACTTCCAGTAGAAAGGTCATCTATCACATATACTTCTTCTCCCTTTTTAACAAGTACTTCTGCAAGATGAGACCCTATAAATCCTGCCCCACCTGTAATAAGATATCTCATTTTTCTCTGTTCCTGTTGGTTTCTGATTTATTATTTTATAATAAATTTGACAAAATTGAAATTTACTTTTTTAATATAAAAAAAGATAGAAAGGGGGTGAGAGGAAATGGCAACAAAGAAAAAGACAACCAAAAAGAAAACAACAGCAAAGAAAACTACGAAAAAGAAAGGTTCTACTAAGAAATCCACTGCAAAGAAGAAAACAGCAAAAAAGAAAACCAAGAAAAAAACCACTGCAAAGAAAAAGACAACCAAAAAGAAGAAAAAATGAGAAGGAAAAAAAGAAAATTAAGATGGCGTTCAAAAAGAGCCAATCATAGAAAGAAACCCACAATGGGTTAAATAAAAGTTGAAAAGTAAGAGAAGATTACTTTTTGCTCTCACGAATTAGATGAAGAGAGAACTTACAGAAGTTTCAAGGTGAATTCTTTTGATTGCTTCTCCAAGAAGGGCAGAAACTGTTAGAATTTTAATTTTAGAAGGTAGATTTGTGTGGGGAATTGTATCAGTAATAATAACTTCTTTTAAAGGGGATTTATTAAGTCTTTCCACAGCATCTCCAGCAAACACAGGATGAGTGCAGGTAGCATAAACTTCAGTTGCTCCATGTTGTAAAAGAGTCTCAGCTGCCTGAATAAGAGTACTTCCTGTTGAAATTAAATCATCAACTATTATTGCTTCTCTATTTTTCACCTCTCCTATTACATGAACAACCTCTACTTTATCCGGACTTTCTCTTCTTTTGTCAACAATTGCAAGTGAGGCAGAAAGTCTTTTTGCAAACGCTCTGGCCATTTTCACTCCTCCAACATCAGGTGCCACTATCACAGGGTTCTTGAAGTTTTTATTTCGCAAATATTCTATTATTACAGGGGCGGCGAACAAATGGTCAACAGGAATATCAAAAAATCCCTGAATTTGAGGAGCATGTAAATCCATTGTAAGAATTCTATCTGCTCCTGCTGAAACAAGGAGATTGGCAACAAGTTTTGCTGTTATAGGAACTCTTGGCTGGTCCTTTCTATCCTGTCTTGCATATCCATAATAGGGTAGAACTGCTGTCAATCTTCTTGGAGAAGCTCTTCTCAATGCATCAAGAGTTATAAGTAATTCCATAAGGTTTTCATTCACAGGTGGACAGGTTGGTTGAATAATGAAAACATCTTTTCCTCTAATATTCTCTTCGACCTTCACACAAATTTCTCCATCTTTAAACCTGTAAATATTTATTTTCCCAAGTTCTTTGTTCAGATATTTTGCAATTTTCTCTGAAAGAGGTAAATTTGCATTACCGGAGAAAATTAAACAACTGTCCATTTGTTTCTCCTTTTTGTGAGAAATTTTTCTGCTTTTTTTAAATCTTCAGGAGTATTAATACCTATGGTTTCTTCAATAAGTTTTGTTGTATAAGTTGAAATTTTTCTTCCTTCGTCTTTAAGAATTTTAATCACATCTGTTAAGTAATATTCTCCTTTTATCGGGTCAGGTTTAAGTTTTTGTAAAGCAGGAAAAAGAAATTCACTTTTAAAGATATAAATTCCACAATTAATTTCTTTTATTTTCTTCTCCTCTTCTGTAGCATTTAATTCTTCCACAATCGCTTTTACTTCTCCATTTTCATTCCTTATTATTCTTCCATATCCTGTGGGGTCTTCAACAATACCTGTAAGAATTGTACACACAGCATTGTTTTTTATTTGAGTATTGAACAAAGCATTTATTGTTTCAAGAGTTATAAACGGCATATCTCCATAAAGAATAAGAATATTACCTGAATAATTTTTAAATATAGGCTC
>JAGHCG010000002.1 GCA_021160565.1 bacterium
ATTTATTTCTTTCACTTATCTTTTCCTTTCTCTCCGCTTCTTTTATAAATGTTAAATCCTGAAAAATTGCAACTGCTCCGATAATTTCTCCTTTATTATTTTTTACACAATTTGTGCTTATTCCAAGAATGGAATTTGTTGGAATAAACTTAAACTCTTCTCTGCGTACAGTTTCTTCATTTTCAAGGGCTTTCCTTAAAAAATGTGCCATTTGAGAACCGACTTTTTCAATTTTTTTCCCCTTTATTTCATCAAATTCAATCCTGAGAATTTTTTCAGCATATTTGTTAAGTATATTTATATTACCTTTTCTATCCACTCCTATCACCCCAGCAGGGATATTTTCAAAAACTGCTTCCTGAAAATTCTTCTGCAATTTGATTTCACTATAGAGGAAAATATTTTCAAACACAGTGGCAAGATAATCTGAAAGTAAACTTAGAGAAGAAATTTCTTTTAGAGAGATTTCTTCTCCTGTCAATTTATCCCCGGCTGTAATAAAACCAAGTAGTTTTCCGCCAAAAGTTTTAAGAGGAATTGCTATTTTACAATTTAAAATTTCCATAAAACCTCTGATTTCATGAGGAATTTCACTCTCACTTTGAATATTAAGCACTCTATTTTTTCTCATAAACCATCCTGCAAGAGAAGAACTCGAAGACAACTTAATTTCTTTTAGAATATTCTCATCAATTCCAATGGAAGAAAATGGTTTGAAAATCCCTCCTTCAAGAAGAAAGATAGCCATATTACTGAAATAAAACTTCTTTTTTATTGTTTTCAGAATTTCCAGTGAGAACTTTTCAATTTCAGAAAAATTTTCTGCAATTGTCTGAAAGAGCAACTGAAAAAAGTCTTCTTCTCCCTTTCTTTCATCTTCAAGACCTTTTTCTGAAACTACCTTTTCTCCTTCTTTTAAAGTTTTATTTTCCATTATGAGTTTTTCTCTTTCAATTGCTCTGTTTACAAGATGTTCTACTCTATAAGGAGTAAATGGTTTTTCCAGAATATCAAATGCTCCTTTTTCAATAAATTTTGTTGTGAGGGAACTATAAGAAGAAACAAGAACTATTATTGCCAAATCTGGAAACTCCTTCAGAACCTCATCCATCAATTCTTCGGGATTTTCTTCAGAAAGATAAGTATCCAGAAAAATCACAGATGGTTTCCTCTTTGAGATTACATTGAAAATATCAGAAGGTTTTACCTCTTCAACTAAGAATTTTTCTTTAAGGATGACTTTCAGAGAATAGGATATAGCATTATCCTCGCTCACTACTATAATGTAATTCATTTGTTCTCTCCTTCATTCTTTTCCTGAGAATAATTATAACTTTTGTACCAATTTTTTCTTCACTTTCAACCCTTAATTTTCCTTTATGTTCATCAATAATCCTTGAAACTATTGAAAGTCCAAGACCCGTTCCTTTCTCCTTCGTTGTAAAAAAGGGATCAAAAATTTTCTCCAGAAATTCTCTTTTTATTCCACATCCATTATCTTCTATCTCTATTCTTACATTTTCTCCTTCATCAGAAACATTTATTTTTATTATCCCTTCATCTTTTATTGCCTCCCCTGCATTAATTAAAATATTTAAAAATGCCTGCTGAAGTTTTTCTTCATTTCCCTCAATTATAATACTGTCAGAGTAATAGTTTTCAAATATCTTTAAATTTTTCTTTTTGCTCTGGGTGGAAAATAATATCAATGCTGATTTCATAACTTTAACAATATCCACTTTCTCAAATTTTGGAATTTTTAATTTAGAAAAGGCAAGAACCTGCTCTATTAACCTGTTTATTCTATCAACTTCTCTGATTAGAAGGTCTGAAAAAGTATTCCTGAATTCTTCATCCTGATATCTTTTCGGAAGCAACTGAGCAAATGCTTTGATTGAAACAAGAGGATTTTTAATCTCATGAGCTAATCCTGCTGCCATAACTCCAAGAGAAGCAAGTTTATCCGCCCTCCTTATCTCTTCCTCCAACTTTTTTATTTTAGTAATGTCTGTAAATATCAACTGAATCCCTATAAAATGTTTCTCTTCATCCCAAAAAGGAACTACATTCAACCGAATATTATATTTTCTTCCTTCATGATTTAAAAATATTTCCTCTGTAATAGGAACTTTTCTATGGAGAGTTTTCTTAACTATAGGAACTACAGAGGGAGGTAAAACTTCTGAAAAGGGTTTTCCTCTCACTTCTTCCTCTTTTCTTCCCATTAATTTTTCCATTTGCTTATTAAAAATGGTAATCTGTCCCAATTTATCGAAACTTACAACTCCAAAAGGTGAGTTGTCTAAAAGACTTCTGATATAGCTGTTAATCTCTGAAATTTGGTGATACAACTTCAAATTTTCAATGGCTATCCCCAACTGAGCACCAAAATTTTCTAACAAAATTTGCTCTTTAAAGGTGAAAACAGTTCCATCTATTTTCTTTTTAAGAAGGACAGCCCCAATTAGATTTCCTCTTTGGAGAATTCCAACTGCCACTTCATATCCAAAACGATTAAACTCTTCTATGATTTTTTCTCTTTCTATATCTTTCTCTATGTCTTTAAATCTTTCTTCCTCTTCCTTTATCAGTATTTTACTTTTTTCCAGAGATTTAAGAATAAATGATTCTTTTACAGGATAAATTGCAATAGGCGCAAGAAACTTCTCTCCATAGATA
>JAGHCG010000143.1 GCA_021160565.1 bacterium
AAAACTTTTCCAGACACTAAAAATTTCAAGATTTACTCTCTGGGAAAAATTTTGCAACTAATTGGTGTGGAAATGTAATTTAATCATGCAGAATGAAAATATACTTGCAAAACTATTATTTATACTCTTCGGATTGAAAAAATTAAAAGAAAAACTTATACTTACTCTTCTAAAAATCAACCCACCTTCTGATTATTGAAACTTTTCCTCTTAAGAATCCTCTTCTAAATACAACCTTTTTTCTCCCGAAGAGGAAAATAAATTTATTCAGCATAATAATAGTAATAACTTGATGGATTATATTTTAATCTCACAGCATATTGTTGAGTTTGTTGTTCCCACATTATCCACTGAACATCTCCACCAACATGTAAAACATTACTTCCCACAGGCTCAGATTTGTTTCCAGATTTTCCATGATTAACCTTCAACCATTCTCCTGTGCTTCTTTTCTCTACTACATCAACCATCAGTACCCAATCTGGCTGTGACCTCTGAATTTTTGTTGGGCAATTAAAGTTTGGATTCATATTATTATCAGGAGCATTTATGTTTGTAAAGAGAGAATATCCCATATGTGTTCCATATCCTCCATCACTCAATCCTGTAGTATTCCAATTAGAATCAGTGTTATACTTAGGATCAGACGGACAATAAAAATTTCCTCTAACAAGGTCATAACTCATAAGTACTTCTCTTATAGGAATTCCAGGTCCTGAACCTCCCTCTCTATAGATGAGATTTGGTCTGTGGTAAGGATAGGATGAAGGATGGTGAACTATATAATAAATTCTGTAATCTCCGGGAAACCATCCATCATAATCTCCAGCATACATTACCAGAACTACTCCCCATTGTTTAAGATTATTCGTACAGACAGCCCTTCTTGCTTTTTCTCTCGCTTTTGAAAGAGCCGGTAATAACATTGCTGCCAGAATAGAAATGATAGCAACCACAACCAGCAACTCAATAAGAGTAAATCCAGAGAAAAGTTTTGTTTTTTTATTTTGGAGAAGGAATCTCATTTCCCCCACCCCCTTTCATAAATTTTTTATATTCAATCACGTATATTATAACTCAAAAAAACAAATTTTGCAAATTTTTTTCAAAACAATCCTACGCTAAGAATTGACTTAAATTTTAAAAAACTTGACGCAATCGGAAAAATATCCTATAAAAATCCAAAAATGGAATACTGTGTATTTTCAAAACATTTTCAAATAATGAATGCTGAGCAACTGGGACGGACTTTCTCTGAAATGGAAATTGAAGGAGTGGATTTAACTGTAAGAGAAGGAGGTCATATCCCGCCAGAAAAAGTTGAAAAAGAACTCCCTCTCTTTCAGGAAACATTATCTAAGTATAATCTGAAAATTTCTATGTTAACCACTTCAATAGTTGAAATGAATGAAGAAGCCAGAAGAATTGTGGAAACTGCGGCAAGATTAAAAATCAAATATATAAAATTGGGGTACTGGAAATATAAAGGATTTGGATACTATAAACAACAGGTAAAACAGATAAAAAAATCTCTCTCACAGTTAGAACCTTTATTTAGAGATAATAAAATTAAAGCAGGTTTTCACACTCATTCAGGAGAATTTATGGGTCTCAATGCCAACCATGCACTCCGACTTATAGAGGACTGCCACCCCGAAGTGATAGGGATATATTACGATACAGGACATAACACAATTGAAGGTTCACATTACGGATGGATGATGGACCTTGACCTTGTACAACAACGTCTTTTTATGATAGGAATTAAAGATTTAGCATGGTTTAAAGAAGAAAACGCTTCAGGAGATAAGAAATGGGTAAAAAAAGTAGTTCCTCTTGGTACAGGTTTGACTGACTGGAAAGAATTTGTAAAGTGTCTAAAACAAATAAATTTTGGTGGTCCAATATCCTTTCATTCTGAATATCAGGGAAGTTCCAGTTGGAAAAATTTATCAATTCAGGAATTGATAACTCAGACAATCCAGGACATTAAATATTTCCGTTCTCTTATGGAAAAATAATATTTTTATTATGGAGAAAAAAGTTTACATTCCAGAAGGAGTTGTAAAAAGAGGAATAAGAATATACTTTAATATGACAAAAGAACTGATTGAAGCAAGAGAACTTATCCTTCGTCTTTTTATAAGAGATTTTCTTGCAAAATATAAGCAAGCACTTTTAGGAATTGCATGGGCTATTATTATGCCAGTTGTTGTAATTGGTGCTTTTATCTTTATGAACAGAAGCGGAATTTTAAATATAGGAGATGTAAAAGTTCCTTACCCTGTTTTTGCAATTCTCGGATTGACAATATGGCAACTCTTTGCAACTGGACTTACAAATACCACAAATAGCATAATAAACGCAGGAAGTATGGTAATTAAAATAAACTTTCCAAGAGAAACTCTGGTTATTTCCTCCATGGCTCACGCTTTTTTTGATTTTTTGGTAAGAATTGTAATTGTGGCAATTGTTTTGGCTTTCTATAAAGTTGTTCCTTCCTGGAAAACAGTATTCTTCCCTTTTACTCTTATTCCTTTGCTTTTACTCACAGTTGGAATTGGATTTATTCTTTCTCTTCTAAATTGTATAGCGAGAGATACCACAAATGTTGTAAGTTTGATAACAACTTTCCTTCTTTTTATCACTCCAGTACTTTATCAGGTTCCCAAATCAGGTATATTTGCTGCATTTAATAGATACAATATTCTTGCTCCACTGATAAATGCTCCAAGAGAAATTGTCTTATATGGAAAAATTTCTGATGTAAAATCATTTCTTATATCTTCTTTCATTTCTCTTTTTCTTTTCTTATTTTTCTGGCGGATTTTTCATCTCGCTGAACACAAAATGGCAGAAATTGTATAAAAACTGATTCCTTCTTATTGAAAAACCTAAAAGAAACATTTACCAGGAAATTAAGAAGATGTTATAATTAAATCAGAAAGGCGCAACGTTTATGAGGAGAAAATGGAAAGAAGCAAAGATTGGATAAGACAGGCAGAAAGAGATTTAGAAAGTGCAAAAACTCAACTGGAAAATAATTTTTTTGAGTGGGCATGTTTCCTTTCCCAACAGGCAGCAGAGAAAGCAATTAAAGCGGTTTATCAAAAAATTGGAGGTGAAGCGTGGGGACATTCAGTAAAAGAATTACTGGAAGGAATTAAAGAAAAAATGAATTTCCCTCAGGATTTAATAGAGAAAGCAAAATACCTTGATAGATTTTATATACAGACCAGATATCCAAATGGATGGCCCTCAGGTATTCCTGCTGATTATATAACAAAGGAGGAAACTGTAAATGC
>JAGHCG010000190.1 GCA_021160565.1 bacterium
ATTTTATTTTACTTACTCATGAAAATATAAAAGAAAAACTTGAAAAACTGAAAATAATCTTACAGAATTTTATAAAAGAAGAAAAGAAGTGGAGATATATTGACCTTAGATTTAAAGAGCCTTATATAAAATGAACGAAAACTTAATCACAGCACTTGATATTGGTTCCAGTAAGATTTTTGGCATAACAGGACTTGTCAGAGAAACAGAAAATGAAAAAGATATTGAAGTTCTTGGAACAGAAGTTGCTGAAGTTTCAGATAAAATTATAAAGAGAGGAAGGATTGTTGATATTGAAGAAGCGACAAATTTGATTTTTGATGTAATACAGTCTTTAAAAGAACAAACAGGAGAAAGAATAGAATGGATAACAATTGGAGTTGGTGGAGCATTTTTACAGGGAAAGAATTATTCAAAAAAGATAGAAATAGTACCCCCTGGAAGAGAAATTGGAGAACCTGATATTCAGACACTTGAAAGGGAAATAAGAAATTCAATTATTGCTGGAAATGACACTGGAAGGAAAGTTCTTTATGTAGTACCCCAGGAATATATAATTGACGAACAGAATGTAATAAAAAAGAAACCAATTGGAATGCATGGAAATACTCTTGAAATGAAAGTGCATGTAATCACGGTGGAAGTTAATCCATTGCAGGATATACTTAATTGTATAAAAAATGCTGGAGTTCAGGTTGAAAAAATTTATCCCCACTCATGGGCAGTTGCAGAATCTGTTCTTTCTGAAGAAGAAAAGAAACTCGGATGTATAGTGGTTGATATTGGAAAGGGAACGACTGATTTTGAATTAATATCTGATGAAAAAATTCTTTTGACACATTCTATAAAGATTGGAAGCTGGTATATTGATTATGACCTCTCAATTGGTTTACATACTCCTTTAAGTTTTGCTGAAGAAATTAAGAAAAAATATGGATGGTGCAATTATAATTCTCTTAAAAAAGAAAAGAGTGAGGAATTGACCAGAATAATAGAAATATTTAATCCAGCGGGGCAGTTAACAAAAAAAGTGAAACTGGAGGAGATTTCAAAAATAGTTTATGAAAGAGCGAGAGAAATTCTGGAAGATTTTATAAAACCAAAGGTGATGAAAACTGCTCTTTTAAACTCTGTTGCTGCTGGAGTTGTTCTTTCGGGTGGTGGAGCAAGATTGAAAGGGCTTGAAAAACTGTGTGAAGAAATTTTTGAACTTCCAGCAAGAACAGGCACTCCATGTAAACTTTTCAATCTTGATAGAAATTTTCAGAAGCCAGAATTTTCCTGTGGAATAGGATTACTTATGCTTGCTTCAAAACATCAGAAGAAAAAAGAATATAATTTTTTCCAGAAAGTTAAAAACTGGATAAAAAAATGGTTTTAAAGGAGGATGATAAAAATGGTAAGGTTTATAGAAGAGACCGAAGAAACAGAAATAATAAATGTTAAAGTGGTTGGTGTTGGAAATGCAGGAGGAAACATAATAACCAGGATTTCAGATAAAATTGATGGTGTAAGTTTTGTTATTTTCAACACAGATGCTCAATCATTAAAAAGAGCAAAAGCAGATGTTAAAATTCATATTGGAGAAAAAACAACTCATGGAAGAGGAACAGGAAGAGACCCGCAGAAGGGAATGTTTGCTGCAAATGAAGATAAGGAAAAAATATCAGAAGTTTTGAAAAACACAAATATTGTTTTTCTTGTAGCAGGTCTTGGAGGAGGAACAGGGACAGGAAGTTCTCCTATCATAGCAAAAACAGCAAGAGAACTTGGAGCAATTGTAATTTCTTTTGTCATTACTCCCTTTGCATTTGAGGGAGAAAGAAGAATGGAACATGCCAAAAAAGGACTTGATAATCTTCTCAATAATGTTGATACACTCATACATATTTCAAACCAGAAATTATTTGATACTGTTGGAGAGAAAGAACCTATATCTTCTGCCTTTGCGAAAATAGATGAGATGATATTAAGAACAGTTGAAGCACTTTCTGACCTTATTTATAAACCAAAACTTCTTGATATTGATTTTGCCGACATATGTTCAATTGTTGAAAATGCTGGTAAAGGAATAGTGGGTCTTGGTTCAGGAAAAGGAGCAGAAAGGATAATTGAAGCAACCAAAGACGCAATAGAAGGACCTTTAATTGAAAAAAGTGAGATGATGGAAGCAAAAAATATTTTAATAAGTATTACTGGAAGTTCAGATTTAACACTTAAAGAAATTGGAGATGCTATGAATATGATACAGACAAGAATTGCTTCTCCTTCAAGAGTTCTGGGAGTTGCTATTGATGAACAACTTGAAGATGAAGTTAAGATTACTCTTCTGGCAACTGGGATTGGAAAATCCTCTCCGGAAGTTAAAAAGTCTCCACCAAAGATGAAAAAAGAAGATGAATTGCCTCTTGCAGAAACAGAGGAAAAGATGGATGTTGACACTCCAGCATTTTTGAGAAAGAAAGGAGGAAATTAATGAAAATAGGAATATGTAATGAAATTTTCAATGGATGGGAGATTGAGAAAGTTTTTTCTTTTATAAAAGAGTGTGGATATGAAGGAATGGAAATAGCACCTTTTACTCTTGGGAACTCTGTTTCAGAAATTCCAGAAAGTAAAATAGAAGAGATAAAAAAACTTTCAAAAAATTATGGAATAGAAATTATTGGTACTCACTGGCTTCTTGTAAAACCTGAAGGATTATCTGTTTCAACGAGAGATAAAAATTTAAGAGAAAAAACATCTGATTATCTCTGTGAACTTGTTAATTTTACAGCAGAAATTGGTGGTAAAGTAATGGTTTTTGGTTCTCCCAAACAGAGAAATATTGGTGAAGGTCAGACATATGAGGAAGTGAAGAAAAATTTAATTGAAACTTTATTAAAACCCCTTGAAGTTGCCAAGGGAAAGGGAATTTATATATGTCTTGAACCACTTGCCAGAACAGAAACAAATTTTATGAACACTGCAAAACAGGCAATTGAAATAATAGAGGAAGTAAATCATCCCAATCTGAAACTCCATCTTGATGTTAAAGCAATGAGTGATGAAGAAAAAGAAATACCTGAAATTATTGAGGAAGGAAAGGAATACCTTGAACATTTCCACGTAAATGATAAAAATTTACTTGGTCCTGGATTTGGAGACATTGATTTTGTTCCAATTATAAAAAAATTGAAAGAAATCGGTTATGATAAATGGATATCTGTTGAAGTTTTTGATTTTTCTCCCGGAGCAGAAACAATCGCAAAAAAAAGTATTGAATACCTAAAAAAGTTTTTAACATAAAAAGGAGAAAATTAATGGAAAAAGTAAAAATAGCAGTTGCAGGCCTTGGAAGAAGTGGATGGAATATTCACTGTCATCTTATTTCGCAACTCCCGGAAAAATATGAAATTTTTGCTGTTTCAGACCCTGACGAAAAAAGAAGAAGGGAAGCAAAAGATAAATTTGGATGTAAAAATTATGAAAAATTTGAAGAAATGATTGAAAATGACGATATAGAAGTTGTAGTTGTTGCAACTCCTTCTTATTTACATTCCTCTTATACAATTCAGGCATTAAGAAAAGGAAAGAATGTAATCTGTGAAAAACCAATGGCTACAAACCTTGAAGAAGCAGATAAAATGATTGAAGTAGCAAAAGAAGAAGGAAAGATATTAAGTGTTTTCCATAACAGAAGATACGAGCCCTCTTTCCTGAAAGTAAAAGAAGTAATTGATTCAGGAGTTCTTGGAAGAATTGTCCTTATAAAAATGATGTGGCACAGTTTTGGCAGAAGATGGGACTGGCAAACATTGAGAAAATTTGGAGGTGGAACACTTAATAACACAGGACCTCATGCTATTGACCATGCATTACAATTTTTTGGAGAAAAGGAAGACCCAGAAATTTTCTGTCATATGGAACCGACTCTAACTCTTGGTGATGCAGAAGACCATATAAAAATAATATTTAAAGGGAGAAAATCTCCAATGGTTGACCTTGAGATAACAAGTTGTTGTGCATACCCGGAAGAAAATTATATCGTAATGGGAACACAGGGAGGTCTTAAAGGAACTTTTAAACAACTGAGGTGGAAATATTTCAATCCAGAAAAATTGTCTGAAAGGAAATTACAGACACAGCCAACACCTGACCGTTCTTATAACATAGATGAAATCCCATGGGAAGAAGAACAAAAATGGGAAGTTGGGAAAAATCTCTCTGACTATCAATTGAATTTCTATATTGATTTTTATAAAACAATAAGAGAAAATAAACCACTGAAAATAACACCAGAAGAAGCAAGAAGAGTAATGTGGGTTATTGATAAGTGCCATAAAATCGCTGGTATATAAAAAGGAGGAAAGGATGGAAATTAAGGTAAAAAATGTATTAAGAGATTTTTATAAGGGACCTATAAGTATTTCTTTTGACGGAGATGGTATATTCTATGATGGAGAGAAAAAAGTATATTTTCAAACAGATACCAAAGAGAAAAAAATTGTTTTTATTGACGAAATGAAAAAAAATGAAGAAAAAAATTTTAATGTTGAGAGAATTGAAAATTATCCTGAAATAGTAAAAGTGAAAGATAGTGGAAAAGGAGAAGTTGATATATTTATAAACGAACAATTATTTACCACATATCACTATTCAGAAGAAATTGCCCGTCCATTTTTAAATCCTGTTATAGGTCCTGATGGGAAATCTGTTGTAAGACCATCTGTTCCTGAAGGAAATCCAGAAAACCTTGACCATATCCATCATAGAGGAATATGGGTTGCTCATGGAGATACAAATGGAGTTGATAACTGGTCTGAAATGGAAGGGCATGGAAAAACATTACATAAAAAATTTATATCTCTTGTTTCAGGACCTATTTTTGGTAAAATTCATTCTCTGAATGATTGGGTTAACAATAAAGGAGAAAAAATTCTTGAAGAAGAGAGAATTATCACTGTATATAATCTTCCTCAAGAAAACAGAATTATTGACCACAAAGTAATTTTGAAAGCAACAGAAGGAGAGGTTGTTTTTAAAGACACAAAGGAAAGTGGTCTTTTAAGTGTTAGGGTTTATCCCAGTATGGAAGTCAGAAATGGTGGAGTTATGAAAAATTCCTATGGAGCAGTGGGAGAAGATGAATGCTGGGGGAAAAGAGCAAACTGGTGTGATTATTACGGAAAAATTGATGAAACAACCTGTGGAATAAGCATTTTTGATTATCCCGCAAATTTAAGATATCCAACCTGGTGGCACATAAGAAACTACGGACTTATGAGTGCAAACTTCTTTGGGCTTTCTGATTTTTATGGAAATAAGAAAATTTCAGGGACATATATTCTTCCTTCTTATCAGGAACTGAAATTATTCTATAGAATTTACATCCATTCAGGAACAACAGAAGAAGCAAAAGTAAAAGAGAAATATTTAAACTTTCTCTATCAACCTAAAGGAGAAATA
>JAGHCG010000054.1 GCA_021160565.1 bacterium
AATGGAAAAAGCACCTATTGGATACAGAGAAATTGTGGAATATATTAAAAAGAACGGAGATATTGAAAAGTTGAAAAATAAAATAAAAAAGAAAACAAGAGAATATGCAAGGAAACAATTGACATGGTTTAAAAAAGAAAAGGGAATATGGCTGGAAGTGGAAGATGAGGAAAAAACTGCTGAAGAAATAATAAAAATTGTAGAGGGAGAGAAATGCTTATAAACTGGGGAGCAGGTTTTTATCTCGGGCTTAAAATAGGTTTTTTATTCATTGTGATAGCAATAGAAGTTTATTTCCTTCTCCTTGATAAATTCATAGAAAAAGAGTTGAATTTAATTGAAGGGATAGTTCTTTCTCTCCTTGGCTTTCTTGCTTTTCTTCTTGCAATACTTCGTGCTTCCTTTTTTTCAATTTTTATCCTGCCTTCTGGATATTTAATTCTTACTGGTGTGGAAAGATTGCGAGAAGAAAAAATTGACAGAGATACTGAAGATGAAAAATTGAGAAAGATAAAGTATTCCATTCTGAAAAATCCTGATAATCCTGAACTGTATGTTGAACTTGGAGACTGGTATTTTAAAAGAGAGGATTATCAACAATCCATAGAGTATTACAAAAAAGCATATTCTATAAGTGAAGCCCCTTGGATTAAACAGAAAATTAAAATTGCTGAAAAGGAAGATAAGATTAAGAAAGGAGTTATCTGGATATGTCCTGAATGCAGTTTTGAAAATCCCGGAGAAATAAATGAGTGTAAACACTGTGGACATAAAAAGGAACTTCATAAAACAATTATTGAGGATATCCGTGATAAAGAAGTTATAAAATATGCTATTTTATTGCCCTCTCTTATCATTGCTATTGGAATAATATTTCTTCTTATAAAGTCTCTTCCTCTTGCTTTATCCTTCATTTTCGTGATAGGTATAATAGTAATAGGATTGATGAAGTTTTTTAAATGGTAATCTCCTCTCTGTCCGAACCGTGTTCGGACAAAGAGTAGGAAAGGGAAGCGGAGAAAAAATGAGTGTTATTCTGGCTGGAGTTCTAATTGCTCTTCCTCTCCTTTTTGGATTTGCCCTCTGGGTAAAAAGAGAGCTTATTGATATTACAGACAGCCAGTTTCTTTTCATTGAAATTGTGTGTTTTGTTTCTTTTGGTCTGGAAATGTTCTTTTTTATGAAAGGAAAATTTCTTATCGGTATTTTATTCATTTTTCTCCCACCAGTGATATGGTTTCTGATGGAAATAATAACAAGAATTACAGAAAATCAGTTAACAAAAATGGAGGAAGAAAAAGAGAAAGAGGAACTTCTTGAAACAATTCAGAAAAATCCTGTTAATGTAAATGCTTATATAAAACTTGGAGATATTTACTTTAAAAAAGAAGATTATGAAAAGGCTCTTTTTTATTATAGAAAAGCTCATTCAATCCAGGACCTTCCATGGATATTACACAGAATTAAAGTTACCGAGAAAGAAGACAGAATAAAAAAAGGACTTATATGGGTATGTCCTGATTGCAGTTTTGAAAATCCTTCTGAGACCAAAAAATGTAAAAATTGTGGATATACAAAAGAGATTAAAGACGAACTGGAAAAGCATAAAGATTTTATTTTGAAAGGAATTTTATGGATTATTTTTGGTCCAATTCCTGTAATGCTTGGTTTTTTCCTATTCTGGCTGATAATCTTTTTAAGTATAAAAATTGGAAAGAAGACGAATATTATTCTGGGCTGGGTCTCATTTGGAATTCTAACCTTTTTGTTGTATCTTATTATAGTCAATCTTATCAATCATTTTTCAAGGAGGAGATATGATACCGAGGTATACAAGGGAGAAGATGAGGGAAATATGGAGTGAGGAAAATAAATTTAGAAAATGGCTGGATGTTGAAATTGCTGCTCTTGAAGGGTGGGCGAAACTTGGAATTGTTCCAGCAGAAACAGTTGAAAAAATTAAAAAAAATGCAAAACTTGATATAGAACGAATAAAAGAAATAGAAAAGGAAACAGGACATGATGTTGTTGCTTTTGTGGAACAGGTAAGTGAAACTGTAGGAGAAGAAGGTAGATTTATCCATTATGGACTCACTTCTTCTGATATTCTGGATACTTCTCTTGCACTTCTTTTAAGAGAAGCGGGAAATATTATTCTTCAAGATATTGAAAATTTAATAAAAGTTTTGAAAGAAAAAGCAATTGAATTTAAAAACCTTATTATGATAGGAAGAACCCATGGTATCCATGCAGAACCCATAACTTTTGGATTTAAAATAGGTGGGTGGTATTTTGAATTTTTGAGAAACAGAGAAAGAATGGAAAAAGCAATTGAAGAAATAAGCGTTGGTAAAATTTCAGGAGCAGTTGGAACTTTTTCAAATGTTGAGCCAGAAGTAGAAAAATTTGTATGTGAGAAATTTTCATTAAAACCAGAGAATTTTTCAACTCAGATAATTTCAAGAGATAGACATGCGTTTTTTCTTTCAACTCTTGGAGTAATATCTTCCTCCTGTGAAAAAATTGCTTTACAGATAAGACTTTTACAGCAAACAGAAATTTCAGAGGTGGCTGAGCCTTTTGGGAAGAAACAAAAAGGTTCTTCTGCGATGCCTCATAAGAGAAATCCTGTTTTATGTGAAAGAGTTTGTGGGCTTTCCAGAGTGATAAAGAAGAATGTAAATGTGGCTCTTGAAAATGTTGCTCTCTGGCATGAAAGAGATATAAGTCATTCCTCAGCAGAAAGAATAATTTTTCAGGAAAGTACAATTTTTCTTGATTATATTCTGAACCTTCTAATAAAAATCATTGGAAATATGGACATTTTTGAAAAAAATATGGAGAGGAATTTGAATTCTTCAAAAAATATTTATTTTTCACAAAAACTTCTTAATACTCTTGTAA